>JBOGTX010000983.1:0-11810 GCA_050695695.1 Chloroflexota bacterium | reverse complement strand
CTTGCTACCCCGACGCCTTGGCACCGCGCCCAGGTCAGCCATCCGAACCCGACCCACCAGGAGGCTGCCTAGTGCCTGTTCTTGCGAACACATGTTCCTGCCCACTCCTGAGAGACACGCTCCCCTGCCCAACCGCATCCCCGAGGCGAAGTCCAGCTCGCCGTAGAACAGCGCCGGGCTGACGTTGGTCTACTTGTCGTTCAGCTCGTTGTACCGCGGATTGGCTGGCATCGGGAAGGGCCCCTCGTCCTTGCCGTCGGTCACCCAGTCGATGATCCGCTTGAAGATGTCGCTGTCCTTGTTCGGCATGCCGAGCCTCCTCGGACGATGGCGCCCGGGTGCTACGGTGCCCGGAACGTCTCCAGCGTGGCGCGAGCGCCCGCCGCGACGTACCCGACGTCGCCGCCAATCGCGTTGAAGTTGAATCCCTGGGCGAACCGGCGCCGTCCCTCCTCCGGACCGGTGCAGTGGAGCCCGGCCGTGAGGCCGTGCCGCCGCGCCGCGGCGAGCCCCTGCTGGCTCGCCGCCGCGTGTCGGGCCTCCGGATGAGCGAGGCGGGGCGCCAACCCAAGGCTGATCGCCAGATCGGACGGCCCGATGTAGAAGCCATCCAGGCCCGGCACACTCGCGATCTCTTCCAGTCGCTCGATCGCCTCGACCGTCTCGATCATCACCAGGCAGGCGACCTGCTGGTTCGCCTGAGAAAAGTAATCGGAGCCGGCGTAAAAGCGGACGCGGTTCGCGCCGTTGCTGCGGTAGCCAAGCGGCGGATATCGACAGGCGCCGACCGCCTTCATCGCTTCCTCGCGCGAATTGACCATGGGCACGATCACTCCGTACGCGCCCGCGTCGATCGCGTACTGAACCGGGATCGGATCGTTCCAGGGCACCCGAACGAACGGCACAGTATCGGTGGCGCTGATCACCTGAAACGCCGCGGCCGCGCGATCTGGCCCGATGGCCATGCCGTGCTGCATGTCCACGACCAGCGCGTCGAACCCGGCGTGCGCCATGGTCTCGACCACGTACCCATCCGCCGATCCCAGCCAGCCGACGGCGACCGGCTTGTTCTCTCGCCACAGCGCCTTGACCCGATTCTCTCGCAACCTGTCCTCCGATCACATCTCGAGCGGCGATTCGTCGGCGCTCGTTCTCGCGTCGCTTATCGTACCATGGGATACTCTAGGTTTGGTGCCCAGGGAGACGGAGACGGTCATCGCGCGGAAGCATGGAGGTTTCGCCGAGCGCACTCACCTAGATAACAATTGATAACGAAATTTTGTTATCATTGCGCCGGCGTGACTCTCCACATGCTGACACCTATCACGGAGGCAATCGTTCCTTGAAGCCAGTGCAACACTGGTCACCGAGCCCATACCGTCCCGGCATGGGGTTGGACCCACCCTATCTGGGTGACCGGCAGCCACAATTGCGTCGGTTCCGCGAGTTCCTCGCCGAGCCCACTGTTCCCTCTAACGTCGTCGTCACCGGCCTCCGTGGGGTGGGGAAGACCGTTCTGCTCAACCACTATAGCGCGGAAGCAACCGCGGCCGGCTGGCTCGTGGCCGAGCGTGAGTTCTCCGACCCTGACGCCGTTCCTACCGTCTTTGCACAATTGATACTCACTGACCTGTTCGACCTGGTCCGGAAGCTATCGCTGTCGCGCCGAGCACGGGACACGGCGCGAGCGGCAGCGGAGCGGGTATCGAGCCTCATTGGCTCGATCCGCGTCTCTTACGGCGATGTCGAAGTCGGCTATCACCACGAACCGGTAGCAGGTGCAGCGCACCGGCTGGACGCAGATTTACGCGCGGTATTCCAGGACCTCGGCCCCCTATGCAGCCCAACCTCGCATCCTGGGATCATCTTACGGTACGACGAGTTCCAAGTCGTCCGCGAGCGCGCGGGCGGCCTGACGTTGAGCGCGCTCCTCGCGGCCGTAGCAGCCGTCCAGCAGCGCGGCGTTCCGGTCATGCTCGTTCTGTGCGGCTTGCCGGCCGTGCTGGAGAACCTCTCACGCTCGAAGAGTTACACGGAGCGGATGTTTGTCGTCGAGGAACTCGGGAATCTCCGTCCGCCGGAAGATCGGAAAGCCTTCGTGGATCCCGCGGAGCGTCTGGGACGGCGGTACGAGCAGCAAGTCATCGAGGGTGTTCTCGGTGAAACCGCGGGCTACCCCTATTTCCTGCAACTCTACGGTGACGCACTCTGGAAGGGATCACCTGGGCCAGTCATCACGGGAGATGACCTCCAGCGCTTGCGACCCGCCATTCTTGCCGGTCTCGATCGCAGCTTCTTCGAGGCGCGTTATCTACGCACCGCGCCTGCCGAACGTACCATCCTCTACGCAGTCGCGCGTTCCGGTGAAAGCGCGAGCATCGAAGGGCTCCAGCAAACGACCAACAAAGGCAATAACGCGATACAGCCGGTGATCGCCCGTTTGATCCTGAAGGGAATACTGTATCGTCCCGCGCGAGGGCGCGTTGCGTTTACTACTCCATTGTTCGGAGCATTTCTACGACGACGGGGACTCTGAGAACGTTCCGAGATTCTCAAGGCATTTGGATGCGAAAGCGAGAACCCGCGCCCCGGGCTTTTCGCGGTTCCTTTCGCGTCATTTCGTGTCCTTCGTGGTCCAAACGCTCCCCGCGCCTTCGCGGTGACCGTCGTCTCGGCGCCCCCGATGCGTCGCCGGTTTGCCGGCCACCAGCTCCGAGGCCAGCGATGACGCGAAAAACAGCAGGTTCGCCGGGCGCTCGGCCAGACGACGGGTGAGGTAGGGGTACCACGACGGCCCCCAGGGCGTGTAGACCCGCAACGGATACTCCCGCGCGAGCAGCCACTGTTGCAGGTCGCGTCGCACGCCGTAGAGCATCTGGAACTCGTACTTCGTCCGGTCGACCCCCATTCGCTCGATCAGCTCGCGGGCGCGAAGGATCAGCCGCTGGTCGTGGGTCGCGATCGCCGCGATTGGTAATTGCCCGACGCCGGGCGCCGGGGCGCCGGCCGCGCGCGCGATCAGCGTCTCCAGGAGGCGCCCGTAGGCGGCGTCGACGTCGGATTTACGCGGGTAGGCGATCGATCGCGGCTCGGCGTAGGCGCCCTTGCAAAGACGAACCGAGAGCCCGGCCGCCAGCGCCAGCTCGAGATCCGCCGGGGTGCGGTACAGCGACGCCTGAAGGACCACCCCGACCGGTCGATCGCGCTCGCGCAGCCGCCGAGCCAGCCAGAGCGTGTCGTCGGTATGGGAAGAATCCTCCATGTCCAGGCGAACCGCGGCCGGAATCGTTCGCGCGGCGTCGACCACCTCGACGAGTAATTCGAAGCAGCGCTCGCGCGAGAGCTCGACCGCGAGCTGCGACGGCTTGACCGACAGGCTCACCGGTGCGTCGAATCCTCGTAGCCGATCCGTCGTCGCCCGGTAGACCGCGAGCGCGGCCTCGGCGTCGGCAAAGCTGCCGACCGACTCCCCCAGGTAATCCAGGCTCACCCGCGCCCCGGCCTCCCCGAGGCGTTGGGCGGCGGCGAATCCGTCGTCGAGCGTCTCCCCGGCGACGAACCGCCGGGCGAGTGCCCTGCCCGGACCTTCGGTCATGAACGATCGAACGCGTGGCTCGTGGGCAACCGCTAATACCAGAGTGCGCACCGCTTCCTCCTCGAATGGTTCCTTCGGTCGTCGTCGACCGGGATTCGGAGCGCCAGGCCATTCATGAACATTATAGGACGATCGGCCGAGTCCAGGGAAAACTCGAAGCGCTCAGCACGGCGGACGGATGACGGCTTGCAAGCGCGCGAAAACAGCTTCGGCGGTGATGCTTTCCATGCAGACGTGGCGATCGCGCAGGCAGCCGTCGTTGAAATAGTGGTTATCGCGACAGAGGGTACACGGAACGGTCGGCAACTGGAGGTGGAGCGTCGGCAAGCGCGGCACCCAGAGATCCCACGGACTCGCGCCAAAAATCGCCACGGTCGGCGTCCCGACAGCATCGGCCAGGTGCATGATGCCATTGTCGATCGTGACGCACGCGCGGGCGACCGCGAGCGCGCCGGCGACTTCGGGAAGCGACATCGCGCCCCTCAGGTCGATCAGCAGCGTGTCCTGGAGAAGCTGGGACTCGCTATCCGCCGAGCCATAGGCCAGCTTCTGCAGGCTCGGCGCGGCGCCGAGCAGGCCGACCCGCAATCCAGCGTCCGTACAGCACTCGATGAGCTTGCGCCAGTACGCCGTTGGCCAGAGCTTCGCCTTTCGCGTCGCCCCGGTCGCGATCAAGACGTCCGGCACGTCGACCGGCGGAGGGGACGAGGGCACGTCAGGGCGGTGAAAGTCGGTATCGACCCGGGCGAGCCGACAGTAGATCTCTCCGATAAAGTTCGTTTGGAGCACGTCGCCGAATCCGGCCAGCAGGTCCTCGCTCGCCCAGATCGTACCCGGGTCTTGCAGCCGATCGAGCTTGGCCTCGCCGAGCGGCAGCTCGGAGCGCCCATCAGGTTGGAAGCAGCGGCCAACGACGTAGCGCGGCGCCAGCATGGCAGCCACGACCGCGTTAAGCGGGTTGAAGTCGAGGTTGATCGCGAGCGCGTACGGCCCGGCGGCACGTTCGCGCTCCGCCAAAAACCGAGGGATCTCACGGAGGCCCTCCGGCCATCCGTACAGCGAGAACCGAGCGTCGATGTGGCGGCACGACGCTTCGAGCTCGGCGGTCCGTTCGCCACCGAAGTAATCGAGCGTCGCGTCCGGATACTTTTCTTTCAGTCCGCGCAGCAGGGCGGTCGCCACGACGAAGCCGCCCAGCTTGTCTTGATAGAGCACCGCGAGATGGGGCCGCTGGCCGAGCGGCTGGTCGTCGAATCGCTGCACCGAATGGGGTCTCCCTTCGCTGAACTATGCCCATCGGCGCAATAAGAATACCACCACTCAGGCGACGACGACGCCAACCTTCCGGTACGGCGGATAGAACAGGCCAACCCCGCCGACGAGCAAGACGATCAGCACCGCGGCGCCCCCCACGGCGATCGGCGCGCTCAGCCAGTCGGAGAGCGCGCCCAACGGAAGGGTTGCCAATGGCATCAACGCGAAGTTCATCATGTAGATGCTCATCACCCGACCGTACCAGGCGCGATCGGTGTTGAGCATGACCATCGTACTGTTGAGCGTGGAGTAACCGTCGCCGAACAGCCCGACGACCGCCAGAAAGACGAGATCGATCGAGAAGATGTGGACCGCGGCGAACGCGACCAGCCCGATGCCGAACAGGATCCCGAACACGAGCTGGAGCGACGCCTTCTGGGGATGAGTCGCGACCGCCGCGACGATCACCGATCCGAGCAGGCCACCCACACCGGCGGCACCGTACATGATGCCAAGCCCGGCCGCGTTCACGTCGAGAACCCGCGCTTGAAACACCGGCAGCAACGTCTGGTACGGCGTGCCCAGCAACACCGGGACGAAGCCGAGGATGATCAGCAGGCGAAGGTTCGAGTTCGCCAGAATGTAGCGGAAGCCATCACCCAGTCCGCTGATCCCGCGGTTACGCTGTCGATTCGCGGCCGCGGTCGTGCCCGACGTCTCGTCCTCCGCCCGTAGCTCGAGGCGGAGCAACAGCAGCGCGGCGATGCAATAGGCCACGGCCACGAAATCGAAAGCGCCGGAGATCCCGAACGCCGGAAGGCCGATCATGACCCCGGCGAGACTCGGGGCGACGATGCGGGTGAGATTGCGCCCCGACGCGTTGAGCGCGATCGCGTTCCCGAGCCGATCCGACGGCACCAACTGTGGCAGAATCGACTGGCGGGTCGGCATGTTGAACGTGAAGATCGTCCCCTCGACAAAGCCAAGGACGACGAGCTGCCAGAACTGAATCAGCCCGAAGTGGACGAGAACCGAGGTCGTCAGCGCCACCGCCATGAGCCCGACCTGGGTGGCGATCAGGAGCTTCCGCTTGTCGGCGCGGTCAGCCACGTTCCCGGCATACGGTGCCAGCACCAGCATTGGCACCGCCCGCGCCAGACTGACGACGCCAAGGGCGGTCGCCGAGTTGGTGAGGACGAACGCGAGGTAGCCTCGGGCGACGATGTTCATCTGCATCGCCGAATAGCTACCCAGAATGCTCAGCCAGAAGTCTCGATAGCTTGGCTCACTCAGAGACGCGAACGGGTGACCGATGCCACTCGGCTCGCCTCCGCCGACCGCCTCGGCGCGGTGCCAGAGTCGGAGCATCACTCACTCCCGGTGGCGGTATCGGAGTAACGTACTTGCTCGGGCCATTCTAGCACACCATCGCTCGTCCCCGCACCTTCCGTCGCTTCGGCAAATGTGCTAACCTTGCCGGAGTAATCCTCGTCGAACGGCCAGCGGACCGAGACCGATCGCCCCTTTGTCGGTTGCCCCGTGCGGTCCGTGAGGGAGAACCGATGGCCCATCGGACGGCCCCGACCAAGGCCCAATCCGACAAGGCAAAATCGCGCTTCGGCGAGGGCATCGGGCACACCTTCGCCTCCCTCAGCAACCCGAGCTATCAGGCCTTCTGGATCAGCCTGCTCGCGAGCTATAGCGCGATGCAGATGAACATCGTCGCCCGGGGCTACCTCGCCTTTGTGCTGACCGACTCAGCAACCGCCCTTGGTGTCGTCAGTCTCGCCCGCGGCCTGCCGATGCTGGTGCTCTCACCCTTCGCCGGCGTCGTCGCCGATCGCGTGGATAAGCAGCGCCTGATCGTCGCCACCCAGACCGGGTTGATGGTCGTCTCGGTGGTGACCTCCGCGCTCGTCCACTTTCACGTCATCCAGTTCTGGCACCTGGTGGTCCTGAGCATCGTCTCCGGGGTGATCTTCACCTTTAATCCACCGGCTCGTCAAGCACTTCTTCCCCAGCTTGTCGACGACGATAACCTGGGGAACGCGATCGCGCTCAATGGCTCGGGACGTAATCTCACGCGCATCGTCGCGCCGAGCGTGGCCGGCGTGATGATGGGCATGCCGATCTTCGGAATCTCCGGCGCGTTCGACGCCATCTCGATCGCCTATCTGCTGGCCGCCGTCCTGCTGCTCCGACTCCAATTGAAGCCGGTCGACTCCTCGACCGCGGCGGCCGTCGCCCACGCCCGCAAGAAGCCAATCAGTCTCTCCGACATGGGATCGGGCTTCCGGTACATCCTGAGCGATCAGCGGCTCTGGCTCTTGATCGTGCTGGGCTTCGTGCCGGTGTTGCTCGGCAATCCATATCAGACGCTGCTTCCGGTTTTCCAGGCGCGCGTCCTCGACGTTGGACCCGCCGGGCTCGGAATGCTTTATGGGGCGGCGGGCGTTGGCGGACTGATCGGGACGCTTGTCGTCGCGGCGCTCGCCGACGATCCGCGCAAGGCCGGGCTTCAGCTTGGCTTCGGGATCTTATTCGGGGTCGCGCTGTGCTTTTTCGCGCTGGTCCACGTCTTCTCGCTCGACCTTTTCTTCCTGATCTTCGTCGGCATCGCCGGGGATGGCTACTCGACCCTCAATAGCACCATGGTGATGCTGAACACCGATCGAGCGTGGTACGGCCGAGTGATGAGCATCTACATGATGAACTGGTCGCTCATGCCACTGGCAACGCTGCCCCTCGGGGCGATGAGCGACAGCATCGGCGCGCCCATCACCGAGGCCATCGCCGGCGCGCTCATCGTCGCGCTGGTCATCGGCGTGGTGATCTTCTACCCGTCCTGGCGTAAGCTCGGCGACGCCGCGCCCACTCCAGTGCCGCGCCAGGCGTGAGCCCAGAGCGTGACCCCGCCGGACCGCCCGGCCGGCCCGTCGAATGACGGTGGCTTCGGAACCGTTATGCCCCCGGCGCCGTGGCTTGCCCGTCGTTCAACGCCTTGATCGCGTTCAGGAGCTGCGCATCGTCCCGCGCCTGGAATTGGTCTGCCGTCATCGTCTTGAGCTCCGGCGGGATGATCGGAATAACTCCGGTCGGATCGGTCACGACCTGATTCGGCGTGATCCCATTCTTCCAGATCACGTGGCCATCCGGGGTCAGCCACTCCCGCACGCCCAGGAGAATCGCCGATCCGTCGCTCAACGAGTACTCGTTGAGCACCGTACCGGTGCCAAAGGTCTGGTCGCCGACGATGATCGCCCGGTGGTGGTCCTGGAGCGCGCCGGCCACGATCTCCGCCCCGCTCGCCGTCCCGTGATTCACCAGCACCACCAGGGGATCGCTCACCGCCAGCCCACCGCCTTTCACCGGCACCGGATTGCGCTTCCCAGAGCGATCTTGTTCCAGCAGCACGTTGCCTGATGAAACGAACTCGCTGGTCACAGCGACCGCCTGATCGAGCAGTCCGCCCGGATCGTTCCGGAGATCGAGGACGATTCTGGTGTCGCCCGCCGCCTTCGCCTGGCTGATCGCCGTCCGCAGCTCGACATCGGTGTTATCTCCGAACTCGCTAATCCGAATGTCCGCGACGTGCTGCCCGGGGATCGACGACCAGGTCACGACCGGCACCTTGATCTCCTGACGAACGATCGTGAAGGTGCGCAGGTTCGGCGTCCCCGACCGTGAGATGGTCAGAGTGACCGACGTCCCACTCGGTCCGCGGATCAACTGGCTCACTTGATCGAGGGTCAGGTTGGCGACGTCCTGGCCATTGACTTTCACGATCACGTCGCCGGGCATCAGCCCGACCTGCTTCGCCGGGGATCCGTCGAGTGGGGCGACGACGGCCAGCCGTCCATCGCGCATCTCGACCTCGATGCCAATCCCATCCAATTGCCCGGCCAGCCCTTGCCGCTCGGCCTTCACGTCGGCGGGCGCGAGAAATCGGGTATGGCCGGTGTCCTGCAGCGAATCGAGCATTCCCTCGATCGCCCCATAGGTCATCTTCTTCGGCACCGCCGCTGCCTGATCGACGTAGTGGCCCTCCACCAGCCGCCAGGCTTGCCAGAACACGCCGAACGTGCCGGTCGCGTCCGCTGGCTCGGTCGGCGGCGCCCCGCGCAACAGAACGTAGCGATCGAATCCGGCCCCACCAGCGAACCCGACGATCAATGCGAACACGATGCCAATCGCGCTCAGGGTTTGCCATCGACTCACGATAACTGCTCCGTCTCGGCTCCAGCGTGCACGGGCGTCAGGGCGCGCGTCAGGTCGCCGCGATCGAGCGCCGCGCGGCGACGCTCACCGTCCGATCCGACAAGTCGCTCAACCGCCCGTTGGAACTCCACTTCGGACATTCGGGGCAACTGCCCACCTTCGGCGAGGTCGACCAGCCGCTCGCGCACACCATACCGATCGCGACGGCGGCCGCTCGCCTCTTCGATCGGCGTCGCGTAGGCGCCGGTCTCCTCGATAAACCGCTGGACCACCGGCGGGACGTCGGTTGAGGGCTGCCCCTCGAGCGCGCCCCTTCGGACCCGCGTGGACGACATCCGCTGATAGCGGGGCGCCAGGCCGAGCTCGACGACTTTCGCCCGATAATCGCGGTTCTCTGGCTGATCGAGAAATGCCTCGAGGTCCCCCGGACTCGCCGGCGCCCGCGACGAGACGAGAAACGACGCGCGCGCAAAGAGGCGGCCGAGCGCCGCCTCCCGATCGCGATAGTACCGCCGATCGAAGATCTGGACGATCTTGTCGTAGCCGACGACGAGCCAGAGATCATCGACGAATGGCATGGCCTCACGGACGAGCTCGGCCTGATCGACGTAGAGCCCACGATTCACAAGCAAGACCCCCTGCCGGCTCCGCCGGCGAACCGCTTCGCTCAGACACACCAATCGGTCGGCTAATGAGGCGCCTTCCACGCGCTCCTTGTCGACCGTGCGGCTCGCCAACACGTACCACGCTTGATCGACCCGTCCGGACCCCGTGGCGAGGCTGGCCAGGGCAAGGTGTGCGTTGGTCAGCGGATTGAACGAGCCCGGTAGGAGCGCGAGTCGAGCCGGCTTCTGGTCGGCGGGCCCGGCGATCCGGATCGCGCGCGGAGAACGCGCCGGATCCGCATCCTTGAGGAGCGCTCGCAGGCGGACGAGGCGTGCCACGTCATGGAAAGGCAAGCCAGTTGGCATCACGTGATAGTCCTTTCCAGTATTATACCGAATAACGACGCTCCTCAATTCCAGGAGGAGAGTGACCCATGGCAGTGATGCCCGGGATGAGGGGTGAAGCCAGTCTGACCGTCGACGATGCGCGGCGCCTGAAGCTGAGTTGAGGATGGTCTGACCCTGTGATACCATCTTCAAGCGAGGTAGCGACCGAAGATCGCGGACAGGATCAATCGGAGGACTTTCGGTGCCGACGATTCGCGGCTTACTGAATCGAGCGCGCGAGCTCGTGATCAACGGCGAGCTCGCGCCGGCCCGCGCCCTGTGCGAGCAAGTACTGGAACGGTATCCCAAGCACGCCGAGGCGCACGTGCTGCTGGGCGAGGCGGCGCGGGAAGCCGGGCAATTCGAGGACGCGCGTCACCTCTTTCTGACCGCCCTCGCGTTCGATCCCGAGAATGGCATCGGCTACTGGGCGCTTGGCTTAATCGCCGAGCGGGAGGGGCAAACCGACGTGGCCCGGTCCCTGCTCGACCGGGCGCTGGAGTACCTGCCGGGCGACGCCGACCTCTGGGAAGCAATCTACAAGCTTCGCGGCAGCCCGCCGCGAGTCAGCAGCCCGGGGTTAGGCCGCGCCTATCTGCGGCAGGGCCTTTTCCATCGGGCACGGCGGGAGCTCGAGCTCGCGCTGACCGAACAGCCATCCCGCCTTGACGTGCGGCTGGCGTTGGCGGAGTGCCTCTGGCGGATGGGATTGATCGGCGAAGCGCGCCGGCGCTGCGACGAGGTGCTCGAAGCCTCCCCGGATTGCCTCAAGGGGCTGCTTCTGCTCGCGGACTGCAACCGTCAGCAGCGACGCCCTGCCGCCGCGGAGCGGCTCCTTCGCCGCGCGGCGTCGATCGATCCCGATGGCGACCTGGCCACCGGCCTCTTCGTCGATTCTGACCCCACCTGGATTACTCGCGATCCGATCGAGCTCGCTGCCTCGCCGTTGAACGAGGAGCCAATCGACGAACGCCCCGAGCCGATCAACTGGATCGAGCGTCTGGCTCGCCTCGTCGAGCCGGCACCACCGGCCCCCGAGCCACGGCTTTCCGACTGGTTCGCGGAGACGACCGACGATCTGGCCGGTGGCCTGGTCGAGGAAAGCCTCCTCGAGGACGAATCGTTGGTGCCCTGGCACGATCTACTGACCATCGGGCTGACCGTTCCCTCCGACGTCCAGGAACGCCTTCGCGCCACCCTGGCGGACCTGATTCCAACGTCGAGCGAATACGGGGACGGCTGGCACGAGCTGACGCTGAAGGCGAAGCCGGTCGAAGGCGCCACGGCCGAGATCCGAAACCCCCGCGAAGGCGTCGAGGCATCCCGAGTGCATCCCTCGCCCGCGGAATCAAGCGAGCGACCGGCTAATTCTCGGGGAACGATCGCCGACGAACCGATCGAAGCTCACGCACGCCTGGTGCGCGCGGCTCACCGCCAGGAGCTCGGCGATTTTAGCGGAGCGCTCGTCGACTATCAGATTCTCCTGGCGACGGCGCCCGACCTGATTCCGGAGGCGGTGGACCGCCTCCGTGCCCTGGTGGACGCGCGGGCGGACGACGCCAGCGCGCGCCGAACCCTCGCCGAAGCCTACGCGATGACCGGCCAGTTCCGCCGCGCCATCGACGAATTCGACAGCCTGGATGCGGCAAAGGTTGCGACGCCGGCCCCGGTGCCGTAGGCTAGGGGGTGATGGGTCGACACGATATTCTCGAAAGGAGCAACCTGACGCGGGCCTCGGTTCAGGATCCGTC
>JBOGTX010000982.1:0-6358 GCA_050695695.1 Chloroflexota bacterium | reverse complement strand
ATTCGGCGCGCTCGGGCCGGCCTGCAGGATCCAAATCGGCCACTTGGCAGCTTCATCTTCCTCGGTCCTACCGGCGTCGGCAAGACCGAGCTCGCCCGAGTGCTGGCCGCGTTCCTGTTCAATGACGAAAGCGCGATGGTTCGGATCGACGTCAGCGAGTACATGGAGAAGCACTCGGTCGCCCGGCTCATCGGCGCGCCACCCGGCTACGTCGGCTACGAGGAGGGCGGCCTGCTGACCGAGCCGGTCCGTCGCCGACCCTACAGCGTCGTGCTGCTGGACGAGATCGAGAAGGCACACCCGGACGTCTTCAACATCCTGCTCCAGATTCTCGACGACGGTCGACTGACCGACGGCCTCGGGAGGACCGTCGACTTCAAGAACGCGGTCGTGATCATGACCTCGAACGTCGGCGGTCAATGGCTGGCCGAGCAGGGATCGGATGAGCCCGAGGACTCGCTGCGGGACCGCGGCCTCGAAGCCCTGCGCCACCACTTTCCGCCCGAGTTCCTCAACCGGGTCGACGAGGTTCTGAACTTCAACCGGCTGAATCGCGAGCAGATCGGACGGATCGTCGACATTCAGCTCACGGCGGCGGCGAAGCGGCTGGCCGAGCACCGGGTCGAGATCGTGGTGACGCCGGCCGCGCGCGCCCACCTCGCCGACGTCGGCTACGATCCCGCCTACGGCGCGCGCCCCTTGAAGCGCGCGATCGGGCGCTTGATTTTGAATCCGCTGGCGGGCCGCCTGCTGTCGAACGCGTACCGCTCCGGCGATACCGTGATCGTCGACGCCCGCGACGGACAGATCGTCTTCGCCGATGCCCGGACGGCGAACGGCGCGCACGCGCGGGCGACCTCCAACGGAGATGGGAAGACGGGCGTCGCGGAAGGAGCGGCGGTCGTCTCCGCCGACGGCGTCAGTCCGTCGGTCGAGGGTGCTGCCCCGGCGAATGGTAAGGGCGACGACGGCGTGGGCGAAGCGAAGACCGGTCGGCGTTCTCCCCGAACGCGCCGTAAGGAGTTGGACGTCGACGGAACACCCGGGGTGCCCGAGGTCACGTCGTAGCGATACCGGACATCATAGAGTTCCCCGAATTTCTGATTTGCTGCCGAACGGGTGCCGCGAGGAGCGTTTGGACCACGAAGGGCAAGAAACGATACGAAAGATCACGGACATAGCCGGGGGGCGAATCTCAGCTTTCGCGCCTTTCGTGGCCTTTCGCGTTATTCGTGGTCCAAACCTTCGCGGTGCCAATCTCCGGCTGCTCAAAACTCGGGATGCTTCGTGGCACCCAGCGGGCGCCTCAGCCCCCGCGGAAGTAACCGCGAGTCTTCATCAGCAACGCCTCATCCAGGCGAGACGCAAAGGGGCAGTTGCCCTGGTCGTCGGGCTGGTAGGGCGCCTTCAGCGCCTGGCCGGCCCGGATCAACAGATCCCCCAGGCGTGGCAGGACGCGCGCCCGAATCGAATCAGGCTTCGGGCGGGCATCAGCCAGCCAGCGTGCCAGCTCGAGCTTTTTTTCCCACTCGTGCTCGCGCGTTCGCAGCAGCTTCAGATCGACGTAGAGATCGTCCCGAATCATTGGGCCTCCCTTCAGCTCGACGTTCTGGTCGTCCAGACCACCCGACCGGATCGGGGGTGGACTCTCTCGACGCATTTATGATATGAAAGTAATCGGACTCCAATGAACAAATAGTCGAAGCTGGTTTGGCCCGTCGCCCCAGAAGAGCCAAGCGAAAGGAAGGTTGCGCTTTGGAATCCGAAGCCCTTCTCGACGACGTGAACTGGAAGATCCTGGAGGAGCTTCAGAATAACGCCCGCCTGAGCTTCACCGAGCTGGGACGGCGGGTCGGCCTCACCGCGCCGGCGGTTGCCGAGCGAGTGCGCCGGCTGGAGGACGCGGGCGTGATCGAAGGCTACCGGGCCGAGCTGAACCTGGAGAAGCTTGGCCTGCCACTGCTCGCGCTGATCCGGGTGGCAACCGGCGATGGGATGTGCGGGCAGTTCGCCGACGTCGCGAAAGGTATCCCGGAGGTGATCGAATGTCGCCGGGTCACCGGCGGCGATTCGTACGTGATGAAGGCGGCGGTGACGTCGGTTCGCCACCTGGAAGCGCTGCTCGATCGCTTGACCCGCTATGGCCAGACGGTCACCTCCCTGGTCCTGTCGTCGCCGGTGACCCACCGGACGATCGTCCGCCCCGGAGTAGCCGGTCTGTCTTGGCCTTGAAGGCTTCGGCGGTGATTGACAGACGAATTCGTCTTGTGATAGAGTTCTCTCGGGATGAAGGAGGTGGTGTGCAGATGGATAGTACGTGTTGTTCGAGTGCTTGCGCAATTTGCACGCTGGAGGGTGCGGCCGGGTAACGCCGGCTGAGCCTTCTCACGTGCGTTCCCAATCAAGCGCACGTGCTTGACAACCTGATACCGGAGGGGGCAACCCCTCCGGTATCGCTTTGTGTGGGGCCTCGCGATGTTTACTCCCCTGTCACCGGAGGCGATCCGCCGCGGTCTGGTCTCTCGGTCCGTCGGACACCGGGTCGTTTGCCTGGGGTCGGTCGGCTCGACGAACGATTGGTTAAAAGCCGCGGCTGCCGAGGGCGCGCCCGAAGGGTTGGCGGTCTTCGCCGAGGAACAAACCGTCGGCCGCGGGCAGATCGGTCACCGCTGGCTCGCGCCGATCGGGTGCTGTCTGCTCGGGTCGGTTCTATTCCGTCCCCCTTTTCCCCCCGAACGCCTCTTCGCTTTGACGATGCTGGGCGCCTGTGCCGCGGCCGGCGCGGCGATCGAGCTGACCGGCCTGCCAGTCCAGCTCAAGTGGCCCAACGACCTGATCTCCGAGCGCGGCAAGCTTGGCGGCGTGCTCACCGAAAGCAGTAGTCTGGCCGGGCAGGTGGAGTACGCGATCCTGGGGATCGGGATCAACGTCAACCTCAGCCGGCGCGCGCTTTCCGCCATTCCCGGCGCGGCGAGCCTGCAAGCGGAGCTGGGCCACCGCGTGAACCGGAATCAACTGGCCCGCGCGCTGCTCCGGGGGATCGACGAGCGCTACACCCTGCTCTGCCAGGGGCAGTTCGCCGCGGTGTTCTCGGAATGGCGCGAGCGCCTCGCCACGATCGGCAAGTGGGTCGACCTGCGTCGGGGGCCGAAGGTCGAGGGGCCGTGCTTCGCCCTTCAGGTCACCGACGATGGCGGATTGATCCTGGAACGCCCGGATGGCACGACCTTCACCGCCTTCGCGGGCGAAGTCTCGGTCCGAACGACCAATGGGCAGGAGACGCAGGCTGCCTGCTCGCAGTGATTTCTCAACAGGAACAGCAAGCCTTGCTGACGGCGCGCGGTGCGGACGAGCTTCTCCGCTACCCCGAGCTCGGCCGCGAGCTTCTCGGTCGCCTGATAGGCCGAAGGGCGGGGGAAGGCCCGGTAGGCCGCCCAGGCGTGATCCGCCAACTGGCGGTCGCCGCTCGTCGAGGCCACGGCCAGCGCCAGTGGCAAGACGACGTTCACCACCACGTCGCGGGCGCGGTCGTGCCCGAGCAGCGCGGCCGATCCGCCGGTCAGGGCTCGCCCGAAGTCGGCGTGCCGCGCCCAGTAGCCGTCTGGCTCCTCGACCAGAAACGGCGCTTCGAGCTCGGCGATCGAGACGTCGCTCCCTCGAAGGGGCGTCAGGAGCGCGCGGGCCAGACCGACCTCGCGAAAGCGAACGATCAGGTGCGCGGCGGCCACGAGCCGTCGAGTCGGGTAATTCGGGGCCCGCACCCCTCCGAAGACCCAGTCCGCCTGGCATAGCCCGGATCCCTCCCACTCGCGGCGGTAGAGGCTCCAGGCGGATTCGAGCAGCTCGATCTCCCGGTCGGCCTCCCAGTCCGAGCACGCGATCTCGCGCTGCGACGGGAGCAGACCGGCGACGCCGAAGAGAATCGCCCGGGCCAGGTCGAGCGCGTCGGCCGATGATCGTCGGCCGAGCAGCGCGGTCAGCAGATCGTAGGGCACCGCCTGGGCGAGCCGTCGGAAGGTGTCTCGATTGCGACTGAACCCGAGGGCGTCGAATAACGCCTCGTAGGTGATCTGGTCCGGCGTCAGTCGGGTGAGCTCAGCCTCGAAACGGGATGCGCGCTGCGCGAGGCGCCGGTCGCCAAGATCGTCCAGCAGACCTCCCAACGCCTCGGGGTCACGCGCCCGCGCAAGGCGGTGACAGCTCGCCGCACCGTCCGGGGATTCGACCAACGGCTGGGCCGGTGGCGGAACGACGAGCGTTGGAACCGGCTGGCCGCGTGGCCCGGTTGGAGGCGCGGCGTCGGCAACCTGGACGACGTGAAGGACGACAGCCCGGTAACGCGCATCCCGATGGTGCCCGTGGCCGAACCAGTCGCTGGCGCGCAGGTGGAACTCCACGTCCCCTTCGATCAGCGACCCGTCGTCGAAGGCAATCAGCGCGCCGCGGACGTCGGGTCCGGCGCCGCCCGGGCAGCGCCCCCGGTAGACGACGTGCAGAACCTGACCATCGGTCGTTCGAAGCGGCTCGCCCAGCCCGCGTTGCCAGGCGCGTACCAGCCGTCGCTCGCCGTCGTCTGGCATCGGCTCAACCTGGCGCCGCGGAGAGCACGGCCGATTACTCCGCCAGGACCCTTCCCCGCTTCTCGCGGGGAAGCCAGGCGAACGGATCGGAGCCATCGGCCGGCGGTCGGTATTCCAGCCCGACGTAGCCGACGTAGTCGGACGCCTCGACCGCTTGGAGGACGTTGGTGAGATTGATCTCGCCCAGCCCCGGCGTGATCCGTCCGGGTGCGTCGCCAACCTGGAGGTGGCCGATCTTCGCGACGTTCGCCTTGAACGTCTCGATCAGGTTCCCTTCCATCACCTGCATGTGGTAGAAGTCGTGCTGAAAGCGCACGTTCGGCAGACCAACCGCGTCGATCAAAGCAAGGCCCTCGGACGACCGGCTGATGAAGTAGCCTGGATTGTCGTGGTCGTTCAGCGCCTCGACCAGCAGCAAAATCCCATCGTCGGCGGCACGGGCAGCGGCCTGCCTCAGGCGACCGACCGCGATATCGAATTGCCGCTCGTGGGGAACGCCGGGCAGGTGTCGCCCGGCCAGGACGTTGATCCGTCGGGCCCCGAGCCGGCGACAGATGGCCAGGGCTTCGTCGATCCGGTACCAGAAGCCCTCCTCGGCGTCCGGGGCGGAGAGGTGGCCCCGTGGAAATGCGTCGTCGGACTCGGTGTCGATCAGCGCCAGGCGCAGCGCATACCGCCGCAGAAGCGCCTCGAGCTCGTCGAGGTTCTGACGCTGCGGGAAGAGGATCTCGACAGTGGTGAAGCCGGCCTCGGCGATCCGGCGGAGTCGATCGTCCCAGGGTAGCTCGCCGGGCAGGTAGTGCGCGTTGGCCTCGTAACAGACTCGGTCCCGGTTCCCCACGCTCGTCCTCACCGTTTCGTTACTTCGACGTCGGCCTCGCGCTCGAGCACCCGGACCAGTCCGGCCATGTCGTCGTCGCCCAGGCCAAGGGCGCGGCCCTCGCGGAAGACCTGCCAGGCGATGCTCCCCAGCAGGGTGCGCACGTTCAGCTCGTTGCTCAAGCCGTCGATCAGGCCGAGATCCTTGAGAACGACGTTAACCGAAGTGCCGGCGGCGAAGTTCCGCTCGAGCATCATCGGCACGTTGCGCGCGAGCATGGCGCTGCCGCCGAAGCTGGTGCGTAGCACGTCGAGCATGACCGCCGGATCGGCGCCCGCCTTCGTCCCGAGAACCATCGCCTCGGCCGCCGCCGCGGTGTGGATGGCCACCAGAAGCTGGTTGGCCAGCTTGATCGTGCTGCCGGACCCGGTCGGTCCCACCCGTCGCACGTTCTTGCCCATCGCCTCGAAGACCGGTCGCGCCCGCTCGAAGGTCTCCTCGTTGCCGCCCACCATGATCGTGAGAGTCCCGGCGGTCGCGCCGGCCGGTCCACCGCTCACTGGCGCGTCGAGGAAATCGGCGCCCTGCGCTCGCGCGCCCTCGGCGCACTGCCGGCTGGTGGTCGGGCTGACCGTGCCGTGATCGACCAGGATCTGTCCCGGTCGCGCCGCCGCGATCAGGCCATCCCCACCGAAGTAGACCTGGTCAACCGCCGGAGTGTTGGTCAGGCAGGTCAGGACGATATCCGACGCACCCGAGACCTCGGCCGGAGTGCTGGCGGGGCGCGCTCCCGCCGCGACGAGCTCGTCGACCGCGGCGCGGGTCCGGCTGTGGACGGTGACGGTGAAACCGGCGTCGAGCAGGTGGCGCGTCATGGGCCGGCCCATCTTGCCCAACCCGATGAAGCCAACATTCATTCAGGCGCTCCTTGAATTTGATCCAGGGATCTCCCTCCTCT
>JBOGTX010000981.1:0-3192 GCA_050695695.1 Chloroflexota bacterium | reverse complement strand
GGCATCCGCGCGCGGCCAGACCTGCTCAAACCCAACCGAGAAGAGCTGGGGCGCCTCGTCGGTCGACCGATCGTCGACGACCGTCAGCTCGTTCGTGCCGCTTCCCAGCTTCGCGACCGGGGTGTCGCCGACGTGGCAGTGTCGCTGGGGCGCGACGGCGCGATCGCGGTCGGCTCGGAGGGGGTCTGGCGGGCGATTCCGCCGCCAGTCGAGGCGGTCAGCGCGATCGGGGCGGGCGACTCGCTGGTCGCTGGATTGGTGCTCGCGCTGTCGCGCGGGGAAGGGCTGGCCGACGGGCTGCGGCTGGGAACCGCGGCCGGCGTGGCGACGACGCTCCGTCCGGGGACGCGCCTTGCCCGGGCGAACGACATCCAGCGCTTGCTACCCCTTGTCAGTGTCGAGCGACTGACCCTGGCGAAGGCTGCCTGATCCATGGCCAAGCTGGTCACGCCACTCGTCTTCGTCGGGTTCAGCCGGGCGAGTCCGGTCGAGGCCCTGGTCGCCGACGCCCAGGAAGCGGTGGCGCGCGACCTGATCGCGCGCCTCGCGGCCTGCCCGTCCTTCGACGTGCCGATCGTCGCCACGGCGTCGTCGACGTTCGCCCGCGCGCTCGGCGACCTTCCCGTCCGAATCGTCCCCGACGAGAGCGGGTTCCACTTCGGCCGGGTGCTGGCGGGATTGATCGACCGATTCGGGGTCGAGCGCGCGTTCTACGTGGGTGGCGGCGCGGCTCCGCTCTTGACCGTCGCCGAGCTGACGACGATTGCCGAGGCGTTGCTCTCCGGCGAGCGCGCGCTGGTCGCGAACAACTTTTTCTCCTGCGACTTCCTCGGCTTCACTCCAGCCAGCGCGATTCGCCGGCTGTCGTCGCTTCCGCCGATCGACAACGACCTGGCGTTCCGGCTGCAGCGCGAGACTGGCCTCCAGAACGTGCCGTTAGCCCGAACGCCGGGCACCCAGCTGGACGTCGATACGCCAACCGATCTGTTGATTCTGGCGCGGCACCCGGGGACCGGACCGAGCACCCGCGCTTTCCTCGACGGACAGGGACTGGACTCGCGTCTGGTCGGGCGGGCCGGCCGCTTCCTGACCGATCCCGAGGCCGAGGTCGTCGTTGCCGGACGCGTTGGACCGCACCTCTGGAGCCACTTCGGCACCGACCTGGCCTGCCGGACCCGGGTCTTTTCCGAGGAGCGGGGAATGCGGGCGAATGGCCGCGAGGAACGCGGCGAAGTCCGGTCGCTGCTGGGCTACCACGTCGAGGCGGTCGGGCCGGAACGGTTTTTTGCCGAGCTGGCCGAGCTGAGCAATGCCGCGTTCATCGATAGCCGGGTGATCTTCAATCACCTGCGGATCAACCCATCGGCAAGCGATCGCTTCTCGTCCGATCTCTTGCGGCCCGAGGCGATTGAACACCCGGTGGTGCGCGACTTTACCCGCGCCGCCGCCAACGCGGAGATCCCGGTGGTTCTCGGCGGGCACTCGTTGGTGTCGGGAGGACTCTGGGCCCTGATGGACGCGGCCTGGCTCGAGCGCGACGAGACGGCCCGTCGCGCGGCGCGGGGTTGACCGGGCCGGTGGGAACCCTTTACCTCGTCGGGACGCCGATTGGCAACCTCGAGGACGTCACCCTGCGCGCGCTGCGGATTCTTCGCGAGGTCCCGCTGATCGCCGCCGAGGATACCCGCCAGACGCGCAAGCTACTGGACCGCTACGACATTCACCAGCCGCTGGTCAGTTACTTCGAGCACAACGAGCGCGCCCGCGTCGGCCCGCTCCTCGATCGGCTCCAGCACGGAGACCTGGCGCTGGTCTCGGAAGCGGGCATGCCGGCCATCTCCGACCCGGGGTATGCCCTGGTCACGGCGGCGATCGACGCGGGAATTCCGGTCGTGCCGATCCCCGGTCCGTCGGCGCCGATCGCCGCGCTCGCGGCCTCGGGCCTGCCCACCGACCAGTTCGTCTACCTTGGATTCCTGCCGCGCCGGTCCGGCGAGCGACGAAAGCTACTCCGGACGATTGTCCACGAGCCACGGACCATCGTCGCCTTCGAGGCGCCCCATCGCCTGGTCGATTCGCTGGAAGACGTGGTTGCCGAGCTTGGCGACCGCCGGGTCGTCGTCGCGCGCGAGCTGACGAAGATTCACGAGGAGCTCGCCCGCGGCGTCGCGTCCGACCTGCTCGCCGGCTTGCGAGAGAGTCCGCCGCGCGGCGAGGTGACGCTGGTCATCGAGGGGGCGGTCGAAGGCGAGCCGGTCGATCTGGCGACCCGCCTGCGCGAGCTGATCGACGACGGCCTTTCCAACCGCGACGTCATCGGCACCCTGGTCGCCGAGACCGGCGCGCCGCGCCGCCACATCTATCGGCTTTTGCTCGACGCCAGAAAGTGTGTTAAGATGTGACAACGGTTTTGGCCAGATTCAGGCAAAGAGATTCATGTCGAAATACTACATCACCACCCCGATCTATTACGTCAATGACGTTCCACACATCGGCCATGCGTATACGACCACCGCCGCCGACGTTCTCGCGCGACACCACCGTCGACTTGGCGACGACGTCTTTTTCTTGACCGGGACCGACGAGCACGGCGCGAAGATCGCCGAAGCCGCGACGAAGCACGGCGTGACCCCGAAACAGTTCGTCGATACGATCGTGGAGCGCTTCAAGGAAGCCTGGCGAGCGCTCGAAATCTCGAATGACTTTTTCGTGCGCACGAGCGATCCGCGCCACGAGGCCGGTGTCGCGACCTTTCTGGAGCGGCTCTACGCATCCGGAGACCTGTACAAGGGGACCTACGAGGGCCTTTACTGCGTCGGCTGCGAGCAGTTCAAGACCGAAGAGGATCTGGTCGACGGACTGTGCCCCGATCACAAAGTGAAGCCGATCTGGTATTCCGAGGAGAATTACTTCTTTCGCCTCTCGCGCTACCAGGATGCGGTCCTCCGGGCGCTGACCGATCCGTCCGATCCGAACCACTATCTGGTCCACCAGCCCAGCCGCTTGAACGAGGTTCTGGGTAAGGTGCGCCTGGGGCTGAGCGATTTGAGCATCTCTCGGGCGAGTCTCGCCTGGGGCGTGCCGCTGCCGTTCGATCCCGCCCAGGTCGTCTACGTCTGGATCGACGCACTGCTCAACTACGTCACCGCGATTGGCTATCCGGACGACATGAGTCGTTTTCGACATTACTGG
>JBOGTX010000980.1:0-6511 GCA_050695695.1 Chloroflexota bacterium | reverse complement strand
AATAGGGAGTATGGGCGGTCGCCGGAATGCGATTCTCGCGGTCGGCCCAGCCGAAGCCCTCCTCGCAGACGATCCGCCCGCGATGGGCCACCGCCACGGCCAGCGACGGCAGCGACCGTTGGACGATCTCCCGCTGAATCAGCTCGCGGACCGGACCGAGCGCCGGCCCCGGAATGATTGAATCGTCCATCGTCCTTCTTCCTCGTCCTAAAGACTCAACGTCAGCCCATCGTAGGCGAACTGGACGTCAAGCGGCGCGAGCGACGTCGCGAGCGCGTCGAGCTCCCCGGTAACGGTCCACCCGAGCCGAGGATCGTCAGACGCATGGTCAGCCGCCGTGGAGAATATCATTTCCGGATTATATCTCCCTACCTTCACGGCAATCCCAGCACCGGGGACACGGGACTCGGTTCCATCCTTTGTTGGTGGCCTGTTTTCCCAGGCTCGCGAGCAAGCACAATTCCTCGCCATCCCGCCAGCTCGTGGTCGCAGCCAAGCGGTCACGGAGAACTGAGGGGACTGGACGATCCTGCTAAAATCTGGGCAAGTGCTCGTCGATACGTGAAATTGGTAGTCTTAGTGTTATGGGAGGGATGTGATGGCCGTGCGCATTGGTGTGACCTACGCCCGCCCCGGCGACGCCGGTGACGCCTATCTGGACGGGATTCGTGCCGCCGGGGCGGAACCCACCGTCCTCGCCACGCCAGACAACTGCCGACGATGGCCAGACCGAGATGGTGCTTGCCAATTGCTCGCGGCCGACTTCGCGCCGATTCGCGGCGTCCAGGACGTCGATGGCATTCTCTTCACCGGTGGCGTCGACGTTTCCCCGATGCTTTACCACGAACCGATGAATGGCACCGAGAACTCCGATTGGTCACGTGACTACGTCGAGACGGAACAATTCTGGCTCGCTCGCCGCCGGCACCTCCCGATCCTCGGGATTTGCCGCGGCTTGCAATTCCTGAATGTCATCACGGGCGGCTCGCTCGTCCAGCACCTATCGACTGACGTCCACCGCGATCCTACCGGTCAGCACAAGCCGCGATCCCATCAGGTAGCCATCAACCCGAAAAGCCGTCTGGCCAAGATTCTGGCCGATGCGACCGACTCCGACGAGACCGAGCCGCTGACGATCGAAGTCAATAGCTATCATCACCAGGGAGTGACCACCAGCCATCTTTCCCCCACCCTCCTCGAGGCTGCTTCATCAGTCGTTCCTGGTCCCGCGGATTCAGCCAACGTGATTGAGGCAATCGAGAGTGCTGAGACGCGCGAGGGACGCGAATTTGTGCTGGCTATTCAATGGCATCCGGAGCGGATGAGCGACCCGGTTTCTCGATCGTCGGGGCAGCGTCTGAGCTTTCAAGAGATCAGCGAGCGTATTTTTCGGGCGTTCGTCGCCGAAGCGCGGCGGCAAAAGTCCGGTCTTGGGTAGGCGCTGATCCCGCTTGCGGAAGCGGCGACCCCCGGCTAAGATAGCCGCGAGTGGCCAGACCGGGCAGGGAGCCAGCGCTGGCCGAAGGAAGTGTGTTATGCCCGATGGCGCGCGCACCAGCCCGCCGATGATCTCGCTGGTGCCCCGGCCGCTGACCGCCGAGGCGTTCGCCGAGTTCGGGTCGGTGGTCGGACCGGAGAAGCTGGTGTTGACCAGCACCGAGTTCCCGCTGTTCACTAATGTCGCCACGCTGTTGCCGGACCATTTGCCGATCACCTACCTCAATCGTCACCACGACCACAATCAGATCTTCGCGACCTTCGACGGCAAGCCGATGATCGTGATCGTGGCCTCGCCGCGCCGGAGCGCGGCCGAGCTCCGCCTGGAAGACGTCCAGGCGTTCGTGACCGACGGCAGCACCGCGATCGTCTTTCACGTCGACACCTGGCACCTGGCGCCCCGCGCGCTCGGGGCGGAGCCGATTCGTGCCCTGAACGTCCAGGCGACGAACAACCACGTCCACACCGAGCGGATCGAGCTGGCGCCGACGTTCGGTCGAGAGATCAAGCTGGCCGTGCCACCCTCCTGATTCGGCGATTCGTCGCGCCTTAAGTGGTTTCTAATGCCCTCCGGTCGCGCCCCCGGGTTAGGATAGTTGAGCGACACGCCAGCATCAGGCGGAGCGGGCGTCCAAGGCGCGAGGGAAGGGGGGGCACGGGTTGGGAGTCCTGACCGGCGTGCTTGCCGAATCCTTCGACGACGTGATCGATCGCTGGTCCGAGCGTCTTCCAACCGCGCTGCTCCCCGAGTCCGCCTCGGACCTCGATCCGCCGACCGGCGTTTCCCGAATGGCGCTCCGGGGCTTGCTCGAGGCGATCGCGGACGAGGACGACGCGCGGGTCCACGACCTGACCCGCCAGATTGCTCGCCTGGTCGCGGCGAATGGCTGCGCGCTCGCGGACGCGCAGCGGTGGCTGTTTTTCCTGAAGGACATCGCTTCTCCTCGCCTGGTCGCCGCCTGCCACGGGGATCTCACGGCCTATCTCGGCGCGAGCCAGCTCCTCGACGGGTCTCTCGCCAGGGCGACGGCCGCCCTGGCGGAGGGGTATCTGTCGCACCTCGCCCTACGTCAGAACGAACACGTCCGGCAGCTCGAGCGGCGAAACCGAATCCTCGAGCGCACCGCGAGCCACGACGGCCTGACCCGCCTCTACAACCGGCGCTACCTGGAGGAACGGCTGCGGGAAGAAGTCGATCGAGGGTGTCGTTACGCGCGGTCGGTCGCGCTCGTGCTGGTCGACCTCGATCGATTCAAGGATCTGAATGACTCGCGCGGCCACCTGGCTGGCGACCATGCTTTGATCACCGTGGCGCGCCAACTCAGCCGCGACGTGCGCGTCGTCGACGTGGCGGCGCGATTCGGCGGCGACGAGTTCGCGATCGTTCTGCCCGAGACGACCGCCGCGGGCGCGCGCAACGTCGCGGAGCGGATTCGCGCCGGGATCGAGCGCGCCAACGTCGCGACCGCCGTGCACCTCGGGCGCCTGACTCTCAGTCTGGGGATCGCCGCCTTTCCGGACGACGCGGTCGATCGGATGGGCCTGATCGAGCAGGCCGACCGGGCGCTCTATCGCTCAAAGCGACGCGGTCGCGATCAGATCTCGCTGGCGGGCAGCCCGGGGCAGGCCGAAGACCGACCACGGCTCGGCGACGGTCCCCACCCTTTCCCGGCGTCACATTCCAATCAATCGTCGTGGCTGCGCTCCCCGGTGAGCAGGTAAGCGATGTCCCCGGCCATCACCCGCGCCGTGTTTCGGCGCAGGACGACCACGCCGTCGGCGGGCGCGACGATCCTTGCCACCACGTCACCCCATGGATCCTCCACCTGCCCGAGGACGTCGCCCGCGCGCACCCGCTCCAGCAGGGAGACCCGCGAGCTCAGGAACCCGGAGGCCGGCGCGGCCAGACTGCGATCGACGTCGCCATCGCCGATCAGATCGTCCGTGATCGGGGCGACCGGTGCCTCGCCGTCGACCGCGTGGAGAGAGGCCATGACGTTGAGAACGCCTCTGGCGTAAGCGGCGGCGGTGTCGGGGTGCAGCCAGCCGCCGCCGGGGCATTCGGTGTAGAGCCACGGCACGCGAAGCCGGTTCGCCTCGGAGATCGTTCGCCCCGGGCTAATCGCCGGATGTCCCCAGATCGTGGGAACGCCAAACCGCCGGGCCGCTTCGTAGGACTGGCGGCCGGCCGCGTCGTCGGTCGCGTCGTAGCCAACCAGGAGCGGCATCGCGGCGTCGCGTCCCGAGCTGTGCAGGTCGATCAAGAAGTCGGCCAGGCGGATCAGCGCCGTGGCGATGACCCGGGCGATCCGCTCGGTGACGGCCCCATCGGATCGACCGGGAAAGACCCGGGCAAGGTTCAGCCCGTCCAGCGGGCTCTCGCGGGTTCCGGCGGCGAACGCGGCCGGGTGGCAAACCGGAACGCCCAGGAACGCGCCGCGCAGCCGTCCGGGGTCCAGGCGGTCGAACACGGCGCGCACCGCGGCCATGCCTTCGTACTCGTCGCCGTGGACTCCCGCCAGCACGACGATCGTCGGACCCGCTTCCCGGCCGCGCGCCACCAGCAGCGGCAGCCGCGCCGGCGCGTCGCCGTCCGGCGTTGGGACCTCCAGCGCGGTCTTCAGCCGGCGACCCGGCGCGACCGCGCCGAGGTCGAAGGGTAAAGCGCCAGCGCTCACGCTCGCTCCCGACGGGTCTTCGATTCGACCGGTCGCATGCTCTCGCGCAGTGACTGTTCGCCGTTTTCCAGGTGCGTCCGGAGGGCTGCCTTCGCGGCGTCGAGATCCCCGCGCTCGATCAAGCGGATGAGCTCGCGGTGCGCCTCGACGGCGGCGTGCAGGTCACTGGTCGGGGACTGAACCGCCAGGTTCGTTTCGATCATCGCGCCCGCCAGACCGGCGATTGGCTCCCAGGCGGTCAGGAGTCGCGGATTGTCGGCAAGGGAGAGGATGGCGTGGTGAAAGCGGATGTCTTCGTCCGCCATTCCCCGTAAGTCTCGCCGCTGAATCGCCGCGGCCATCTGGTCGACCAGGACGTTCAGGTCGGCGATCAGTCGCGGCGAGACGCGCTCGATCGCCGATTCCAGGGCGCGCGTCTCCAACAAAATGCGGAGGTCGTAGACGTAGTGAACGTCCATTTCGGTGACCCCGACGACGTAGGCGCCGCGTCTCGGATGGATCTCCACCAGCCCTTCCAGGGCAAGCCGCGCCAGCGCCTCCCGAATCGGAATCCGGCTGACCCCGAACTTCTCGGCGAGGGCGGGCTCCTGCAGGTGAAGGCCGGGCGGCAATTCACCAAGGATGATGCCCCGGCGCAGGGCGTCCGCCACGTGAACCCAGAGGGCTTCGTGGCGGCTCCAGCGGGGCTCGAAACGCTGGACGACCTCGCGAGGCAGGGACGGCGACGGCTCGTCGAACGTCCGAGGTGGATCATCCACGCGGGTCACTTCTCCCCAAGGCTTGCCATGCTCTCAGCGTATGCTAGACTGAGCGCTGCAGGATGTCAAGTACCAACTGTCAACAGTGCAACGAATGTCGTGTATTGTATGAATAGACCGCGGACCGCAATCGCAGAGCAGGCGAGGCCGGGCTGGCCGCCCGTTCGATCGTGATGCCCATTGCTCTCGGTCACGCCTCCTCCAGGATCGTATCGACCGAGACCCAGGCGCGGTCGGCGGCGGACCGGTGAGCCGCCTCGACGACCGCCACGGCCGCGAGGCCATCTTCGCCGGTCACCCGGGGGGCGCGCCGTTCGCGGATCGCCGCGATGAACTCGCGCGCTTCCTCGGCATAGGCTTCCAGCCGCAAAAACGCGGTGTGCCCCTCCCAGACCGGCAAGCTGGTCGGTACCGTCCAACCGGATTCCGTGCTCGATCGCACTTCGCCATACAGGTCGACCTGCAAGACGCCGGTCTCGCCAGTCAACTGGACGTCGAAGCGGGCGACCCCCGAGCCAGCGGTTGGTCGAGACAGTCGGGGAATGACCGAGTTTTGCATGATGCCGTGCGCGCCGTTCTTGAATTCGAGGAGAAGCTGGCTCCCGTTCTCGACCTCGGCGCCCCGGTACCGGCCGGTCAGCGCCGCGACCCGCGCGACGTCGCCCACCAGGAAGCGCAGCACATCGATCGCGTGCGAGCCCGAGCCAAGCAGATAGCCGCCGTAGGCGGGGTTGTTCAGCCAGGTTGTCTGATCGGGCTCGATCAAGGCCAGATTTGCCAGATCGACTTTTCCGATCACGCCCCGGTCGAGAAGCAGCCGCGCCGCGACCCCGTTCCGCCGAAAGCGGTGATGATGCCCGGGCATCAAGACGACGTCCGCTTTTCGGCACGCCTCGACCATGGCGCGCCCCTCCCGCGCCGACAGAGCCATGGGCTTCTCGACCAGCACGTGTTTACCGGAAGCCGCCGCGCGCAGCGTCTGTGGGCCGTGGAACGGGTTGGGCGACGCGATCAGAACCGCGTCGATCTCGGCCGAGTCGATCAGACGGTCCACATCGGCGGTGGCCACCGCGCGGGTCCGGTACTTTTCGGCAAGGGCATCCGCCTGGCGTCCCCCGGCGATCGCGACCAGCTCCGCCGCCGGCGCGTAGCTCAGCGCCTCGGCAAACGTGCTGCCGGCGAAGCCCGAGCCAATCACCGCGCAGCGAACTCGATCCGTCACGTTTTCACCCCCAACCGCCATTCTCTCAATTCGCCATGCTGCCCGGAAACGAGCGATCCCGACGACCGTCCATGGTAGCAAAACCGGTGGCAAAATCGGGGATTGACAGGCGTTCGTTTGGCAACTACAGTACCGTTCACGAGAGCCAGGTATACTGGTCCGACCGGTTCGATCGCGCGGCGCGCGTGTCCGATCGAGGGCCGCGCGCCTTCGACCGTCGGATCGCGGGGTGAGGGATGCGACGATTGGCCTTGCGTCCGCGCCGGTACGAGGATGCCGCGGAGGCGATTCGCGAGCACATCGTTCGCCAGCGACTTCGTCCCGGCGATCCGCTGCCGTCGGAGCGCCAGCTCCAG
>JBOGTX010000979.1:0-1738 GCA_050695695.1 Chloroflexota bacterium | reverse complement strand
GAGCGAATCCAGGTCGTTGTCATCGTGGCATGATTGAGATCAGTAGGCCCGGGCGAAAAGCGCGCGCTTCGTACTGGGCTTCCCATCCACGAGGCAGACGCCGGCCTCCTCTGGCTCGGCGAAGGGGATGCAGCGAATCGTGGCGCCGGTTTGCGCCTTGATCGCGGCCTCGCATTCCGGACTCCCGCACCAGTGCGCCAGGATGAAGCCGGGCTGGTCCTTCAAGAGGCGCTGGAAGTCGCCAAGGGACTCAGCGCGCGCGACGCGCGCATCGAGGAATGCCTTCGCGCGCTGGAAGAGGCTCGCCTGGACCTGGTCGAGCCCATCCTGAACGCCGGCCGCCAGGCTGGCAAGGGGAACCGGAGTCTTGGCGCGATTGTCGCGGCGCACCAACACGGCCTGGCCCTTCCGCACGTCGCGCGGACCGATCTCGACCCGCAGCGGCACGCCCCGGAGCTCCCACTCGCTGTACTTCCAGCCCGGCGTTCGGTCGGTCAGGTCGACCTCGACCCGAAACTGGGTGGCTAATGCCTGACGCGCGCCCTCGACCGCGTCGAGCACCGCCTGCTCGTCGGCGGCCTTGCCGGGAATCGGGATGATCACGACCTGAATCGGCGCCACCTTCGGGGGGAAGATCAAGCCCGAGTCGTCCCCGTGGGTCATAATCAACGCGCCGATGATCCGCCAGCTCATGCCCCAGCTCGTCGTCCAGACGTGCTTGCGGATGCCGTCCTGGTCCTGGAAGGTGATGTCGAAGGCCCGGGCAAAGTTCTGACCGAGGTAGTGCGAGGTCGCCGACTGGAGCGCCTGCCCGTCGGGCATCAGCGCTTCGATCGTATAGGTTGCCTCGGCGCCGGCGAACTTTTCCGCCTCCGACTTCTGGCCGGGCAGGACCGGAATCGCCAGGTCGTTCTCGACGAAGTCGCGATAGATCTCGAGCATTTGCATCGTCTCGGCGCGCGCCTCTGCTTCGGTCCGGTGGGCGGTGTGGCCCTCCTGCCAGAGGAACTCGGTCGTTCGCAGGAAAAAGCGGGTCGCCTTCTCCCACCGCAAGACGTTGCACCACTGGTTCAGCAACATCGGCAGGTCGCGCCAGGACTGGACCCACTTTGAGTACATCGTGCCGAAGATCGCCTCGGAGGTCGGGCGGATCGCCAGTCGCTCGGTCAACTCTTCCGAGCCCGCGGCGGTTACCCAGGCGACTTCGGGCGCGAAGCCGGCGACGTGCTCGGCCTCTTTCTCCAGGAGGCTGCCGGGCAGGAGCAGCGGAAAGTAGGCGTTCTTGTGGCCGGTGGCCTTGAAGCGCGCGTCCAGGCGGTTCTGGATATTCTCCCAGAGCGCGTAGCCGTACGGCCGAACCACCTGGAAGCCGTGAATCATCCAGTAGTCGGCCAACTCGGCCTTCAAGATGACCTCGGTGTACCAGCGAGAAAGGTCTTCGCTCTTCTTGGTCAGCTCGGTGACGAAGGTCTGGTTCATGGCGGGTCGTTCATCCTTCATAGTGCTGACCTAAATATACCTGAAATCCTGGCCGAACGATGGCGCGCCGCTGGTTCAATGGAATCAATCCAGGCGCGCCGGGAGGACCTCTCTCACCCTGTCCCGCTCTCCCCGCGCCGGGGAGAGGCGGGGAGAGACGTTCTCCGGGCGGGCCGACGATTTCCCCCTAACGTGCGTTGAGTCGTTCGGCACTGTCGTTGACCGCGGCGTCCGGTTCGGCGATCGTTCTCGCGGCCTG
>JBOGTX010000978.1:0-1791 GCA_050695695.1 Chloroflexota bacterium | reverse complement strand
TCCTTGATCTCTGCCTTTTACTTTTCACGCTGTAACGGAGCGTCGACCAGGAACAGTTGGCAGTACATCGCGTACTCGGGCACCAATGGCCAGGGGCAGCAGGTTTGCACGGTCGGCAGCTTTGGCTACTCCACCTACTGCGTCGCCCGGCCCTGCGCCTGGAACCAGGCTTCGACCTACAGCGATTGCGGATACTATGGCCACGGCGTGGGAATGTGCCAGTGGGGGGCGGCTGGGCAAGGCCAGGCCGGGGCTTCCTATCGGGATATTCTAAGCAGCTATTACACCGGCATCAGCATCGCCGGGGGCTGCGCCGGCGGCGTCGCCCCGAGTGCAACAAATGGAGCGGAAACCACGTCGAATCCGCCGGGAAATTATCACGTCTTTTTGCCAAATGTGGCCAATAACGTGTGTTCGTAAGCAGATTCGCCTCAGGAGCACTCGATATGTGTTTGGTCGTCGCGCTGGTCATTATCGGACTTCTCTTCGCCGGATTTTTTCTGGCGACCGTGGGGACCGTGCTCGCGCTCTTGCCCTGGTTGATCGTGGGATTGATCGCCGGCGGGGTGGCGAGCGCGATCACCGAGAGCAAGCACGGCATTCTCGGCGACATTCTGATCGGCTGGGCCGGCTCGATCATCGGCGGGGTTCTTTACACGGTGCTGACCCACCACCGAGTCGTCGGCATGTTCAGCCTGACCCACATCCTGGTGGCGATCGGCGGCGCGGTTATACTATTGCTGATCGGCAAGGCTATCGCCGGGCAAACGTGACAGCATTCGGAGGGGTAAGGCATACCTTACCCCTCCGAATGCTGGTGGTCAGTACAGACCCGTCAACCTAAACCCCGGACGCCCGTTCGAATCAGGCGAACTTGAACTTCACGCCCACCGCGGTCGCCTCGCCGGCGTCGAGCCAGCCGTCGAAGGTTCCCTCGGCGGAGGCCTGCCAGACCCAATCCTCGATCCGGTCCTTGCGTGCGTCGACCATCAGCTTGGTCGCGTTCACCCGGGGAAGGACGATCGCGCGCCAGCCCGGTCGCGGCTCCGACTCGGCCTGGCTGCCGATCGGCGGAAACCGCCCGAGCCAGCACCAATCGTGCTGCCCGGTCGAGGGATCGTACTGGATCGCCCAGCTCCCGTTCCATTCGGCGAGCCGGCTGTGTTCGACGATGCGCTTGATGATCTCGTCGCGCGACACGACGAGCGTGATCATGGTCGAGTTCTCGGTTATCACGGCGTCTTGGAGCCCTCCCGAATCTTGTCGAGACTCTTCTGAAAAAGCGCGGTCAGGCGATCGAGCCGCGCCAGGACCTCGTCGCCCGCGCGGATCTTGTGATCGAGGTCGTGGATCTCGACGCTCAAGCGATCGGCCTCGGCGTTTTCGCCGTGCTCGACCAGGATCTCACGGGCCAACTCGAGCTTCGCGCGCCGCAGGCGGGCCTCGTCCAATCGCGATGACGCGACGGTGCGTTCCTCCTGATATTCGCCGATCATCTCTTCGAGCACCGCCGCCCGACCGATCATTGCCACGCTCCCCTTCTCGCAATCCGCGCCCCGCGCCCATCATACGGGCCGAAGGTGATCACGGTCAAGGGCCGCGATGCGAGGGCGCGTGGTACAATCCTGCTACGTGGCCGGCCGGAGGGCGGAGGATGGCGGGGCTGGATCTGGACTCGGCGTCCGTCGGTTGTCGCGATTCCAGCGCGATGTCGCGCCGCGCACTGCTGGTGGCCGGCATCGCCACTTTCCTGGGCGCGGGCGGGGTTCCCGGCTGCGCGGAGGGTCTACC
>JBOGTX010000977.1:0-5474 GCA_050695695.1 Chloroflexota bacterium | reverse complement strand
GGGGCCAGGGCAGCTCACCGTCAACAAGAGCTTCACCTGGAACGGCGGCACGCTCGGGCCAACTGGAACCTTTGTCGTCGCTCAGGGTGGCACCGCGTCGTTCACCGGGAACAACGGGGCCGAGTCCCTCATCAACGCGGCGCTGACCCTGAACGGGCCAACCACCGACGAGAACCCCGCGGCGTCCAACCTCGCGATGAACGGGGCGGCGACGCTCAACAACAGCGCCGCGTTCACCTTTTCCAACGACTCGAGTCTGGGTGCGGGCGCCGACCTTTCGGAGCGGATCGTCAATGGCGCCGGTGGATCGATCGTTAAGATCTGCTGCACTGGCGGAACGAGCCACCTCGGCCCGGCCGTTACCGGCAACGGCGGCGTGGCCGTCAACGATGGCACGTTGAGCTTCGACGGTAACAACGGCTTCACCAACGCGTCGAGCGTTCAGATCGCTCCGGGCGCGACGCTGGCAGTGACCACGACCGTTGGCGGCTACACCCAGACCCCGGCCGGCACGCTGAGCCTCGAGATCGGCGGGCTGAATCCGCCGGGCCAGTTCGGCCGGCTGGCGGTCCAGAACGCGGCGACACTCGCCGGTACGTTGAAGCTCGCCCTGACCGACGGCTACCTTCCGGCCAACGGCAACAGCTTTGCGGTGGAGACGGCCGGATCGCCGACCGGCACCTTCACCTCGGTCGATCAGTTGTCGATCGATGGTGGCACGTTTCAGGTCGGCTACCCGGCCACTGGCGTGACGCTGACCGCGAGCAGCTTCCAACCCACGCCAACCCCTTCGCCCCTGCCGTCGCCGACGCCGTCTTCGTTCCACCTCTTCTTTCCGTTCGCGTCGAATGGGTAGGGACGGGGCGATGCGCGCGGGTCTGCCGAGGCTCCACGAAGGCGGGGCCGTGCCCGCCGGAGGCGGCTCCCGGTGATCGCGTCAGCAGACCGAAGCGTCAACCATCCACTCGGCCCCGCCGCCCGGACTGGGCGCTTGCTTCGACGGGCCTGGGACGGCTTCACGATCGGGCGGGCGCCATCCGACCGCCTCGGCGGCGCGCTGGCGCTGCTGGCCATGGTCGCATTCGGCGTCTTCTTCTGCGTGCTCGCGTCGGATCGGTTTCTGAGCTACCACGCCGAGGCGTTCGACCTGGGCATCGAAGACCAGATGATGTGGACGACCCTGCACGGCCACCTCTTCGGCATCACCCTCGAACGGCGCCTGACGACCAGCTACTTCGGCTACCATTTCGAGCCGTTTTCGCTGATCGGTCCGGTGCTCTACCTGATCTACGACAGTCCGCTGAGCCTGATCGTCTTCAAAAACGTGGTCGTGGCGCTCGGCGCGATCCCGGCCTTCTGGCTGGCGCGCAAGCACCTCGGCAGCGCCTACGCCGGACTTGTCTTCGCGCTCGTCTACCTGCTCTTTCCGGGGTTAGAAGCGGCCCAGATGTACGACTGGCACGCCTACACCCTGACCGCGCCGTTTCTGCTCGCCGCCTTTTGCTTTCTTGAGTCGCGCCGCTACGGCTGGCTGATCGTTTTTCTCGCGCTGGCGGCGTCGACCAAGGAGAACGCCCCCCTGGATGCGGTTCCCCTCGGCGCCTACCTCTTCCTGACCCGGCGCAAGTTCAGGCTCGGCGCTGTGCTGGCGGTCGCCGGACTGGCCTGGTTCGCGGTGGGCACGTACCTGGTCGTGCCGCACTTCAACTCCCAGGGGCAGGCCTGGCTCTGGACGCGCTACGCCGGAATGGGAGGCTCGCCGCTGGACGCGGTCGTGCACTTCGTGAAAAATCCCAACCTGCTGCTCGCGCCGGTGCCCGCGGATCCCAACTGGCATTACGTTGCCCTGCTGCTGGCGCCGGTCGCCTGGCTGACCCTGCTCAGTCCGACCGCGCTCTTTCTCATGGTGCCCGCCCTGGCGGTGAACGTGCTGACCGCCTATTATCCGATGCACCTGATCGAGACCTATCACTACAGCGCCCACCTCGTTCCGTTCGTCTTGCTGGGAGCGGTGTACGGGATTGGGACGGTCGGGGGATGGGTTGGCGCGATTGCCGGATACCTCTCTCCTGGCCTCCCCCCGGCGCGGGGAGAGGAACGGCAATCGGAATGCGCCACCGCTTTGTCAGCGGCGTGGGGAGAGCAACGCCGCGACAAGAACGATCCGACTCCCGCGCTCTCCGCGCCGGGGAGAGCGGGCCGGGGTGAGAGGGGTAATCCGGCTCGTGCCCCTCGCCTTCTCACCTGGGCGCTCTGTACCATCGCAATGGCCGCTACGCTGGTCTATCACCACTACCGCGGGTATACTCCGCTCTCCGGCGAGTTCGTCGCCTACCCGATCACGGCGCACGACCGGCTGGGCGATCAACTGGCGCGGACGGTGGCGGGAATCGCGCCGGTCGATACCCCGTTGTCGGCCCAGACCAATCTCTATCCCCACGTGTCGCACCGGCCGGACATCTGGATGTTTCCGGAGGTCGATACCGCGAAGCTGATCTTCCTCGACGTGTCGACGCTGCCGAACACGACCGGCATCGACGAGGGAATTCACGATCAGGTGCGCCAGGTTCTCGATTCCGGAGCGTTCGGGGTGGTGCGGGCCGAGGACGGCTACTTGATCCTGGAGCGGGGCGCGCCGCGAGTGCCGCTGCCAGACGCGTTCTATTCGTTCGCCCGGGCGACGAATCCCCGGATCCAGCATCCCCTGGACGTGCTGTTTGGCGATAAGCTGGAATTGCTCGGGTTCGACGTGATCCCCGACCGCGACGGCAAGGTGAACCTGCGCGCCTACTGGCGGGCGCGCGCGCCGATCACCCGGGATCTCTCGCTCACGTTTTACATAACGGATGGCGATGGCACGCTCGAAGGCGCGGCACTCCACCGCGAGCCGGCCAACTACTGGTATCCGACGAATCGCTGGCAGCCGGGCGAGATCGTCCAGGTCACGACCTACAACCTGCCGGTCGGGCGGCGGGGAAAAGACTTCGGCGTCGCGCTCGGCGCGCAACCGGGCGCCGACCCGTTCGACACCGCCGGACGTCTCCGCCCGACGGTTCTGAGCGCGCCGTCTCCGCTGCGCACGCCGGGCCAGGGGGCGCTGCTGGAAGTCATCACGTTCCACAACGACCACGACGTGTTGAGCGAGACGCGCGCGCCCCTGGTTCCGGCGGAGAAGCCGGAGCACGCGCTCGACGCCTCGTTCGATCAGGGCGTTTCGCTGCGCGGCTACAGCCTGAGTGAAACCGGCGATCGCTCCCTAAACTTGCACCTGTTCTGGGGGGCATCGGGCCCGACGTCGGTCCCGTATACCGTGTTCGCGCACCTGGTCGATGGCCAGGGCAAGCTGATCGCCCAGCACGACGCGCCGCCCGACGGCGGCCTGAAATCGACCACCGCCTGGCTGAAGGGCGAGGTGATCGACGATCAGCTGACGATCGCGCTTCCCGCCGGCATCTCGCTGGCCAACTCCCACCTGGAGATCGGGCTCTACGACCCGGTGACTGGGCGGCGCCTGAGCGCGCGCCAGGATGGGAAAGCGGTGGATCATCTGACGGTGCCGGTGAGGCCATGGCCTTTTAAGCGTTTGAGTCTTGACGTGATGATGCGTCCCTGGTAGGCTGCCACGCGGTGGAGAAGACTGAGATGGCGGAAGAGTTCATCGGTCGCCAGCTCCTCGGCGGCGAATACGAGCTGCGGGAGATCCTCGGGCGCGGCGGGATGGCGACGGTATACCGCGCCTTCTCGCGCTCGTTGGAGACCGACGTCGCGGTGAAGGTCCTGGCGCCGCGCCTGGCCAGCGACGCCGGGTTCCGGGAGCGGTTCCACGACGAGGCGCGCAGCCTGGCCGGTCTGCACCATCCGAACCTGGTGGAAGTCCACCACTACGGGGAAGAGGGTGACCTGGTCTACATCGTCATGCGGCTGGTGCCCGGCGGGACGCTGAAAGACCGACTCGAAGTCATCGGCGGTCCGCTCGACCTCGTCAGCACGGCGCGAGTGGTGGGACAGGTGGCCGATGCCCTGCAGCTCGCCCACGATCGCGGACTGGTCCACCTGGACATCAAGCCGGTCAACGTGCTGATGGGGCGGGCGGACTGGGCCTTGCTCGCGGACTTTGGGATCACCCGGGCGGTTGGTCACGAAACGACGGCGCGGGGCCGGCAGCGTTACGCCGGGACGCCGGCCTACATGTCGCCAGAGCAGTGGCGGGGCGACGAGATCGACGGGCGCAGCGACCAGTACTCGCTGGCGATCACTGCCTACGAGTTGCTGACCGGCGGGGTACGTCCATTCGTCGGCCAGACGACCGACGCGTTGGAGCACGCCCACCTCGACGCGGCGCCAACCCGACCGCGTGACGTGAATCCGGGCATCCCCGGGCCGGTGGAAGCGGTGCTGCTGCGCGGCATGGCCAAGAGCCCGGACCAGCGCTACCCCCGGGTCGCCGACTTCGCGGCGGCGCTGAGTCGAGCCGTCGAAGCGACCCGCGGGGTCTCCCTCGAAACCAAGGAGGCAGCAGCACGGTTGGCCCCCAACCTCCTGGGGATTCTGCTGCTGCTGCTGGTCGGGCCGCTCCTGGTCGGGCTGTTGCCACCGACGACGATCGCTGGAACGCGGCTCCCGCTGCGCTGGCCGTTCCAGCTTCTGCTCTCCATCCTGATCGCGGCGCTCTACGTCGGGATTCGCTGGCCGTTCATCGGCCTGCTGACCCGCGCGGTCGGCTCCTGGCTGAGCGGCGCCGGCGGGGCCTGGCGCAAGGGCGTGGCGGCGTCGGTGGAAGGAACTGTCACGCTGGTCTACCTTTTCGGAGCCTACTGGCTGGTTGGCGCCTGGATCGTGGCGATCGCCGGGGCGCTCGGCGGGGCAAATGCCGCGCTGGCGACGGCGACGGTACTGAGCCTCGCGGTCGTGATCGCGGCCCTGGTGCTGGTGGTGCGAATTTTCCGGGTGGCGGGGCCGGTGGTGACGGCGGTCATCCTCGGGTTCGCCTGGGCGATGGCCGGGGTGCTGCCGACCGGCGAGGTGCTGGTCGGGGGCATTTCGCTGGCGAATACGGTCAAGGCGGTGGTCGGCGTCGGGGTGCTGGCGCTGCTGCTGGCGACCCGGCCACGGCTCCAGGCGGAAGCCCGACGCTTGACCGGGGCGACGCTGCGTCGGCTGGCGGCGGCGGCGCTGCTGGAGCGAACGCCGGAGCAGGCAGAGCGGGGTCAGCGGCGGACCGAGGACCTCGTCGGAGGGGTCGTCGATTTCCTGTACTTGCTGGTGGGCGACGCCCTCCTGCTCTATCCGATCGGCCGAGGGCTGGATCAGGTGATCGGGGCGCTGGCCTCGGCGATCGTCGTGACGGTGCTGGTGGCGGTACCCTGGATCTTCCTGACGCTGCGGCTGCGCCAGGTGGCCGGAACGGCCGGGATCGCGCTCGGGGTCTTGCTCGGGGCGCCGGTCCTGGTCACGCTGCCGGTGCTGCGCCAGCA
>JBOGTX010000976.1:0-2230 GCA_050695695.1 Chloroflexota bacterium | reverse complement strand
GTGCGGGAGGGCGCGCGGCGGCGTGGGAGGCCGACCTCGCCAATCCGCGGACGCTCCCGGAGCTGTTTTATCTGGCAGAGGCAGCGTTCGGGCCGGTGGAGGTGCTCGTCAACAACGCGACCCACTGCGTGCCGACGACGTTCCGACCCGACGGTGGGCTCACCACGATCTCACCGGAGCTCCACGATGCCCACTTTGCCGTCAACAGCCGTGCCCTCGCGCTGATGATGGCCGAGTTCGCCCGGCGCCACGTCGCACACGGCGGGACCTGGGGGCGAATCGTCAACCTCAGCACCGATGCATCGGCCCGCCATCCGGAGAACGTTGCCGACGCGGCGAGTAAGCAGGCCGTCGAGAGCTGGAGCCGGTCGGCGGCCTGCGAGCTCGGCCCGTATGGGATCACCGTGAACGTCGTGGCCCCCGGTCCGACTCAGACCGGTTACATCACGCCCGAGGTGGAGCGGCGTGAGATAGCCCGCATCCCGCTGGGTCGTCTGGGCCAGCCGGAGGACGTGGCGGATACGATCGTGTTCCTGGCGTCGCACCAGGCCCGGTGGATCACCGGGCAGACCTTGTACGTCGGCGGAGGCAAGGTCATGCCTTTGTAGCCGGCCGATCATGGCCTGATTCGTCAGCGCTGGCCCCGAGACGGGCGATGGAGGCGGGTTCGACCGACTTCGACGATGACCAGCAGACCCGTCAGCTCTTCTCCCGTGAGGTCGGCAAGGGCTCGGAGAAGCTCGCGGTTGACGTGACTGGTTGGCAGCTCGTTGGGAACACGGAGCACCACCAACCCTGCGTGGGTACCCGGCGGGAAGCTTACGATGTTGGCGAAGCCTTTGTCGGCAGTGACCAGGATCTGCCCGTGGGCCTGGGCGTACGCGAAAACGTCCCGGTCGGAGTGGCCCCGGAGTCCCACGTCGCGGACGTCCTCCGCGAGGTAGCCGGCCTGGCGCGGCGCCGGGGCCGTGGAGCGAGGCATGTCCTCGTCGACGAGAAAGGCCGCCACTCAGGCGACGCCTCGGATCTCCTCGGAGGCGAGCACGTTTGCGGCGTAGCGCAACGCCGCGCGAACGTCATCTTCAGTGATCCCGTATTCGTCGGCGACCTCCTCCATCGACATGCCGCCCGCGAGTTTCCCGATCACCACCTCCACCGGGACGCGCGTCCCTTTGATCACCGGTTTGCCGAAGCGCACTGTCGGGTCGACCACAACCCGGGGGGCGAGCTCGACGACCATCCGATTCCTCCCTGTACCCTGGGCATCCCCGCCGCAGCATCCGTCATCGCCATCATACACCACCGGATGGCTGGCAATCGCCGTCGCGAAGATCAGGTGGGCGTTGTCCCGACGCCGAGTGCCGGCATGGGGCGCAGAACAACACCCGCTGGCTTTCACCGTCGGTCACCCGATGGAGAAACTCCGCGAGCGCCCAGCGCTCTTTCTCCCCAGACGGATTCTCCAACGACTCGCGGGTCGCGGCGCCCCCCCAGGCGATGAACGCACCGCAGTATTGGCACTGCACCGACCGGGTGACCACGCCCGGACGTGCTGCGCAGGACGGGCACCGGCAAAGCGTTCGCGCGACGTGGGCCTCGTGGCCGCTGCGCCGGCAGAAACGGACCGTCGTCCGGTTGAAGGTGTGGCACCAGCCGCAGGATCGGCTGGCTTGTCCGACCATCGTCTACACCTCCAGGTAGCGGTCGCCGGTCGTCGGGTGTCCTTTCACCGCGTCGATCGCCAGGTGCTCGCGCGCCCATTTGCGGAGCTCCTCGATCTCCTCGCGCTTGACCTCGCTGGTCGGGCGGATCTTGATCGTCCAGGCGAGCTCGCGCAAGCGTCGGACGAGCTGCGGCTCCTCCTGCCCGAAGGGCGCCAGGTAGGGGGCGTAGTCGCACAGGACGAACAACCCCCGCTCGGCCTGGTCGATGTGCTCGAGGACTGAGAGCGGATCCTCGGTGTCGGGGATGGCGCGGTCGTGGGGGCCGAGACCCGGTCCGGCAATTTGGTGCAAGCCGTGGGTGCGGCTCCAGACGAAGAGACCCTTCGCCCGGTGGCGTTCCAGGTTGGCGACCGCGGCGATCAGGCGGCGGAAGCGCACCTCCTCGAAGGTGTTGACCGCGATCAGCGGGTAGCGCGCCCGGATCAGGACGTCGAGCTCGCGCACGAGCGCGTCGAGCGCGTTAGGCTGCGTTGAGTGAGGCATCGCCATGGTACTTCTCCGGTTTT
>JBOGTX010000975.1:0-1733 GCA_050695695.1 Chloroflexota bacterium | reverse complement strand
GAGGCCGCGCTCCCGATTGGCATGCGAAACCATCGCACGAAATCGAACCCGCCTTAACTCGTGACCGCGGCCTCCGGACGGGTCGATTCCCCGCTATCGGCGAAGCACTCTTCCAGCTCTGCACCTTCGATCGTCTCGTCGCGCATCAACCGCTGGGCGAGGCGGTCCAGAACCTCCCGGTGCTCGGTCAGCAGCCCCCGGGCGCGAGTGTAGGCGGTGCCGATGAAGCCTTGAATCTCCTCGTCGATCGCTTCGGCGCTCTTCTCACTGTAGTTCTTCTGCTCGCCGATCTCCCGACCCAGGAAAATGAGCTCTTCTTTGTGGCCCATCGCCACCGGCCCGATTCGTTTGCTCATGCCATACTCGGTGACCATCTTGCGCGCCATGTGGGTCGCGCGTTCGATGTCATTCTCGGCACCGGTCGTGATCTCGCCGAACACGATCTCTTCCGCCACCCGACCTCCGAGGGCGAAGGCGAGGGTCTCTTCGAACTGCGACTTGTTCCAGAGGTATCGATCTTCGACCGGAAGCAGCCGAGTGTAGCCGCCCATCATCCCGCGGGCGATGATCGAGACTTTGTGCAGCGGGTCCAAGTTCGTCAACATGCGCGCGACGACCGCGTGGCCCGCCTCGTGGTAGGCCGTGACCAGCTTTTCCTTCTCCGAGATGATCCGCGACTTCCGCTCTGGCCCGGCGATGACTCGATCGATCGCCTCTTCCATCTCCAGCATGCCGATCTTCTTCTTGTTGCGCCGCGCCGACAGAATCGCGGCCTCGTTCACCAGATTCGCGAGATCGGCGCCGGAGAAGCCCGCCGTCTGCTTGGCCAGAACCTCGTTGCTCACCGTGGCATCGAGCGGCTTGCCGCGCATGTGGACTTCCAGAATCGCGCGTCGTCCGTTGATATCGGGTCGATCGAGCACGACCTGGCGGTCGAAGCGCCCCGGCCGCAGCAGCGCCGGATCGAGCACGTCGGGGCGGTTGGTCGCCGCCACCACGATGACGTTCGTATTCGAGTCGAAGCCATCCATCTCGACCAGTATCTGGTTGAGGGTCTGCTCGCGCTCGTCGTGGCTGCCACCCAGCCCCGCCCCGCGCTGGCGGCCCACCGCGTCGATCTCGTCGACGAAGATGATGCATGGTGCGTTGCGCTTGGCCTGATCGAACAGGTCACGAACGCGACTGGCGCCTACGCCAACGAACATCTCGACGAACTCGGAGCCCGAGATGCTGAAGAACGGCACCCCGGCCTCGCCGGCGACCGCGCGCGCCAGCAGCGTCTTGCCCGTGCCCGGCGGCCCGACCAGCAGGACACCGTGCGGGATCCGCGCGCCAAGCGCGGCGAACTTTTCCGGATACTTCAGAAACTCGACGACTTCCTGGAGCTCCTGCTTCGCTTCCTCGACGCCCGCGACGTCCGAGAACGTCACGGCCGGCTTGTTCCCCATGAACATCCGCGCGCGACTCTTGCCGAAGGACAGCGCCTGGTTATTCGAGCCTTGCGCCTGCCGCATCATGAACAGCAGGAATCCCGCGAGGAACAGAAACGGTAGGAATTGCACCATCAATCCCAGCCAGTTGCCGAACTCTGCCGGCTTCTGATAGACGACGTCGATCTTGTTGAGCTGGCTCTGCGGCACCCCGGCGTCGTGGAGAACCTGATAAAGGTTCGCGTTCGGATCTGCCTGAACCTTCGCTTCGACTGTCGAGTCGGTGCGCTCGACGGTCCAGGT
>JBOGTX010000974.1:0-3844 GCA_050695695.1 Chloroflexota bacterium | reverse complement strand
GCGCCGGAGCGGCCTCTCGGTACAGCGCCGCGACGCGCTCCGCGACCGCTTCCCAGCTATAACGAAGCGCCGACGGGCGCGCGTTGTCCGACAGTCGTGTCCGCAGCGCCGCATCGTCAAGGACGCGCGCGATCCGTTCCGCGAACGCCTCGGGTTGCCGCCACGGCACCAGTAAACCGTTCTCCTCGTCGTGAACGACCGTCGGCAGACCACCGACCGTCGACGCGATCACCGGTCGCCCGCAGGCGAGTGCCTCCACGGCGACGAGTCCGAAGCTCTCGTAATGGGACGGCACGACCAGCAGGTCAGCCGCGTTATAGTAAAGCGGCAGGTCTTCCTGGAGGGTTGCGCCGCGAAACGAGGCATCAAGGCCAAGCTGGTGGGCGAGCGCCGAGCAGCGAGTCAGCTCGGCATCCCCGGCCGAGCCGCCGACGATCACCAGCTTGAGGCGCGGACGCTGCTTGAGCAGCGCCCCGGCCCGCAGCAGAACGTCGAGGCCCTTGACCCGGTCCATCCGCCCGACGAACAGCACGATCTCGGCATGGCGGTCGAGCCCAAGGCTGGCGCGGGCAGCCATTCGGTCGCTCGGTCGAAAGAGGCGAAGATCGACCCCGCCGTTGATCACCGCGACCCGTTCTCGACGCGCCCGGTACTGTTCGACCAGTGCCTGCCGCTCGTGCTCGCTCGACGCGATGATGCGGTCCGCGGATGCCACGACGTGCTCTTCGACCCGGATCCGGGCCTCGGTCTCCTCCTGATCGGCAAGGGCGCGATTCTTCAGGCGACCAAGGGTGTGAAACATGGTGACGTGGGGAATCGCCCACCGGCGCGCAAGCAAGCTCCCAACCCAGCCACTCAGCCAGTAATGACTGTGGATGACATCGTAGACGATCCCCTCGTCACGCTGAATTCGCTTGACGTTGCAGACGAATTCGGGAAGCGCGTCGGCGACCGCGTTCTTGTCCATCGGCATCGGCTCACCGGCGTCGACGTGAATCACCCGGGCGCCCGCTCCGAAGGGGACGACGGCGGGAAGGCCCGGATCGGTGCGACGGGTGAAGACGTCCACGACCATGCCCCGTCGCGCGAGCTCGCGGCTGAGCGCTTTGACGTACATCTGCATGCCGCCGGCGTCACGCGTCCCGGGCGGGGCCAGCGGACACCCGTGAACGCTCAGCATCGCGATCCTAAACGTAGCCACTCGCTTCCCTCGACCGGACCGACCGATCCACCCGCATCCGAAGACGGAAAATCGGCACGTCCGTCGCGCCGAGATCATACTTGTAGGGCTCGTCGCCCTGCAAAAAGTCGAACACTCGCCGCCCTTCGTCGATCGCGTCGCGGAGACAGAACGCCTTCAACAGCAATCCAGCGCTCAAGTGGGCGGAAGCTGGATCGTATCCGCTGTTGTAGAGGAGAAAATCCCCGCCATAATCGAAAAGCACCACCGCTGCCGACCGCACCCCGTCGATGTCCAGGAAGTACAAACGGAGCATTCCGCTGGGGGCGAACTCCTCGACCAGGGCGTGAAAAAAAAGCGCCATCTCCGCGGTCATGAAGGATGCCTTCTCCGGCGCGCTCAAGCGATGGAGCCGAACAAAGTCCTCGACGTCGCGATCGCGGGTTGCCGGATCGTTCGCCACGCCATATCGGACGTCACCACTGGCCAGGAGGCGGCGCGTCTTGCGCCGAAGCTCGTGGCGATCCTTCTTGGTCAGGCTTTGCAGGTACGACTCCCAGTCGCCGGGCAGCTCGACCCGCGGCGAAACGTCCTCTTGCTCGAGCGCCACCTCGATGCCCCGGCGTCTCGCCTCGTCGAGGAGGTGGGTCGCGCCGAACGAATCGGGGCGGAGATTGCGGAATTCGACCTGACCTCCGAACCGTTGGAGGTAATCCAGCACGGCGGATGCCACGCTCGATGCATGGGCCGGGTCCGCCACGATATCCAGAAAGTCGGCGACTTCGACCCCACCGATGAAGCCCCACACCCCGCCTTCCCGCGCCAGCGGCGCGATGCCGACGACCTCGTCGTCAGCCTCGACCGTCAGCAGGTGGAGCTCGCCGGCGCCACATCGATTCCACCAGAGGCGCTGCCAGTCCCAGGTCAGAAAGATCGTATCGGAGGGGCACCGGGCGAGGAGCGCCTTCCAGGCTGCTTCAAGTGGGGGGAACGAATCGAGGCGATGGAGGGCCAGCGTGGGACAATTCACCGTTTGGCACGTCCTATCAGCGGTTATCCTTCGTTGGATTCTAGCACAGCGGCCGAACGAGGCGCAACCAATATCGTTTCGCTGGCCGATGACCATATTGACATTCTATAGATATTATCCAGAAATGCCTTGAAATTGCACCTTACTGTATCATATAATAATCGGCGGTCGGGAGGGACGCATGGACCGCCGATTGACTGAGCGCCAACGCGCCGCGCTCGACTTCATCGCCCGCTTCATCGAAGCGCGCGGCCTGTCGCCGTCGATTCAAGAGATTGGCCAGGCCATGGGAACGTCCGCGACCGCGGCATTGGCCCACGTCGCCGCCCTGGAAAAAAAGGGTTACGTGCGTCGGAGCCCTCACGCCTGGCGCAGTCTGGAAGTGCTATCGGAGGAGTCGCCGACCATTCGGCCGGGCGCCTTCCGCCTGCCAATCGTTGGGACGATCGCCGCCGGCCAGCCAATCGAGGCATTCGAAGACCGCGGCGAGTTCCTGTGGGTCGAGGCAGGCCTCGCCCGTTCTCCGAGCAATTTCGTGCTGAAAGTCAGCGGCCACAGCATGATTGGCGACGGAATCAACGACGGCGACTTCGTGGTGATTCAGCCGCGGTCGACCGCTGACAACGGCGACACCGTCGTGGCGCTCCTCGGCGGGAACGGCGTCACCCTGAAACGCTTCTATCGCGAGCAGGGCCACATCCGGCTCCAGCCGGCCAATCCGTTCCTCGAGCCGCTCATCGTGTCGGAGGTCGCCATCCAGGGCCGCGTTGTGGCCGTGATCCGCCGCTACGCGTGATCGGTCGCGTCGATCGAGCGAGGACTAACTAGAACAAATAATCGTGCTAACGGCAAGGAGGTTCCTCTCGGTGAAGAGTCAACCAGTTACGATTCCCGACGACCTCTTCCTCGACGCCAAACGTGGCGACGCCGACGCCGTCACCCGCCTGTGGACCGTCTGCGAGCCGCTGATCGCCGAGGGCCTGCGGCGACACCCCACGTCGTCCGTGCCCACGCTCAGCGCGTCCGACGTCGCCCAGGAGGCCGCCCGGATCTTTCTCGAAGCGGTCCACGGCGACGACGTTCCCTCGATCGCGTCCTTCATCCAGTTCCTCGCCTCGAAGCTCCCCTACCGATTGCAATCGTACGTCCGCGCCGAGCGCCGTCGCCTCGGCCGTCAGGTGATTCCCGGCGATGCGCTGCTCGAGCGCGCCGTCACCCTTGGTCGGCGGCACGCCGAGTCGGGAGGGCCACCCGGACGGCGGATCGCCCGAGCCATGGAACGCCTCTCACCCCGCCAGCGCGCGGTGATCGCCGGCCTGTACTTTCGCGAAGACAGCCTCAGGGGCATCGCCGACGAGCTCGGCATCTCCTATAAGGCGGTGAGCGCCGTTCACGGGCGGGCACTGAAAATCTTGCGCGACGCGCTGGCCGACCTTGACTCCCCGCCCCCGTTGCGCGTTATGCTGACGCCAGCAGACGAGCGCGAAGAAGACTCGGATTTCTGCGATTAAATTCGATGTCTCGAACATGAAGCATCTCGAATTTTGGGGAGGGGCCGGAAGCGGGGAGGGAGCTTGTCTCTCAGGAGTGGGCAGGAACGGATGTGCTAATGCTGACAGGGAGCGCGTCAGGGG
>JBOGTX010000973.1:0-10015 GCA_050695695.1 Chloroflexota bacterium | reverse complement strand
CCTGTCGGCGTCGGTGTTGGAGCCGGCCAAGCCCATGGTCCTGGCCTGCCTCCAGCGCGACCTGGATCGCCCGCTGGTCGTGATCGTCGCGAACGAGCACCGAGCTCGCGATCTGGCCCAGCAGATTCAAGCCTGGGCGGTCGAGCCGGGCGAGGTCGAGCTGCTTCCCGCGCCGGAGCCGCTCTTCTACGAGCGGCTGCCCGCCCACCCGACCACCGCCCAGACCCGACTGCGCGCGCTCCGGCTGCTCGCGTCGGGCCGCCCTCGGGGCGTCGTGGTGGCATCGGCGCGCGCGTTGATGCGGGCCGTGATGCCCCCCGGCGAGTTCGCGGCGCTCGGGCGCTCGATCCGAGTTGGCGACCGGCTGCGGCCGGATGACCTGGTGACGACTTTTCTGAACCTTGGCTACGGAAGCGAGCCGCTCGTCGAATACGCCGCGACGTTCAGTCGGCGCGGGGGGATTATCGACGTCTTTCCGGTCGACGCGGAGCGGCCGTCACGGATCGAGTTCTTCGGCGACGAAGTCGACACGATTCGATCGTTCGATCCAACGACCCAGCGGTCCGAGCGGGCGGTGAACGAGCTGACGCTTTCGCCATCGCGCGAGGTCTCGCTGGCCACGGACGAGACGCTCGACGCGCTGCGCGCGGTCGACGTCGGCAACCTTGGCGAGTCGGGGCACGCCCAGTGGGAGCGCGACCTGGGGCGCCTGGCGGATCGCCTGTCCTTCGAAGGCCTTGAGTTCTACGCCCCCTACCTCGATCGCCACAGCGTGTTGGAATACCTTCGGAAAGATGGCCTCATCGTCGTGGATGAGCCGAACGCCGTCGCCAGCGCGGCTGACGAATTGGTCAAACAGGCCGAGGAGCTCCGAACGGAGCTGGTCGAGCGCGGGGAGCTACCCCGCGCCTTTCGGACCGCCTACCTGGATTGGGAGCGCCTGACCTCCGATCTCGGTCGTTTTTCGCGCCTGACCTGGAGCTGGCAGGACGCCGAAAGCGACGGGCTGGCCTCCGACACGGACCATCTCGGTCGCCTGGCCGATCTCCACCCGGTGCCGAGCTACGCCGGACAGCTTCGGGCCGCGCTCGACGACGTGGCGCACTGGCGATCGCGACGGGTGACGGCCGTTCTGGTGAGCCAGCAGTCCGGTCGGCTCGCCGAGCTTCTCGCCGATGAAGGGATTCCGGCCGCGATCGTGAACGACGTGACCGAGCCTCCGGAGCCCGGCGCGCTCGCCCTGGTCCACGGCGCCCTTGCCGAGGGGTTCCAGATCTCAGCTGGTCCGGCCGGCGGATTGGCGATCCTCTCTGACCGCGAATTGTTTGGCTGGACCAAGCCCGCCCGGGCCGTGCCGGCTCGCCGTCCCAGCCGCGACGCCTTCCTCAGCGAGCTGACGCCCGGCGATTACGTCGTCCACATCGACCACGGCATCGGGCGATTCGTCCAACTGATCCGCATGGTCGGCGGGAGCACCGAGGCGAACGGCCAGGGCGAGCGCGAGTACCTGGTGCTCGAGTACGCCGCGGGCGACCGTCTGTACGTCCCCTCCGATCAGACTGACCGAGTGAGCCGCTACGTTGGAGTTGGCGATCAGGCTCCGACGCCGCACCGACTGGGGACCGCGGACTGGACGCGCGCGCGGTCGCGGGTGAAGGCGGCGGTTCGCGAGCTCGCCGGCGAGTTATTGCGCCTGTACGCGGCGCGCCAGGTGAAGAGCGGCACCGCGCTCGAGCCGGATACCGTCTGGCAGGCGGAGATGGAAGACGCGTTTCCCTACGTTGAGACGCCCGATCAGCTTCGGGCAATCCTGGACGTCAAGGCGGACCTGGAACAGCCGCGGCCGATGGACCGCCTGCTGTGTGGCGACGTTGGTTATGGCAAGACCGAGGTCGCGCTGCGGGCGGCGTTCAAGGCGGTGGACAACGGGCGCCAGGTCGCCATGCTGGTGCCGACGACGGTCCTGGCCCAACAACACTTCAACACGTTTCGGGAGCGCCTCCAGGCGTTTCCGGTCAAGATCGAGATGCTCTCACGCTTTCGGTCGGACCGCGAGCAGAAGCAGATCGTGGAGGGAATCACCTCGGGGGCGATCGACATCTGCATCGGAACGCACCGCCTGCTCCAGAAGGACGTCGTCTTCAAGAATCTGGGGCTGGCCATCGTCGACGAGGAGCAACGGTTTGGCGTCGTGCACAAGGAGCACCTGAAAAAGCTGCGAACCGAGGTCGACGTGCTGACGCTGTCGGCGACGCCGATTCCGCGAACGCTGCACATGGCGCTGGTCGGCGTTCGCGACCTGAGCGTCATGGAGACGCCACCGGAAGACCGGCTGCCGATTCGCACGACCGTCACCACCTACGACGAGGCGCTGGTCCGCGAGGTGATTTTGCGAGAGGTCGACCGGGGCGGCCAGGTCTACTTCGTCCACAACCGGGTGCAAACGATCTACCAGATGGCGCACCAGCTCGGCACCCTGGTGCCGCAAGCAAGCATCGCGGTGGGGCACGGCCAGATGCCTGAAGAGCACCTGGAAAAGGTGATGCTCGACTTCGCGGGGGGACGCTACGACGTCCTGGTGTGCAGCACGATCATCGAGTCTGGGCTCGACATTCCGAACGTCAACACGATTATCGTCAATCAAGCCGACCACTTCGGTCTGGCGCAGCTCTACCAGCTCCGGGGACGGGTCGGACGCGGCGCGAACCGCGCCTACGCCTATTTCCTGGCGCCAAAGACCCGCCAGATGACCGAGGTTGCCGAGAAGCGTCTGCGCACGATCATGGAGGCGACGGATCTGGGGGCGGGCTACCGGATCGCGATGAAGGACCTCGAGATCCGCGGCGCCGGCAATCTGCTCGGCGCCGAACAGCACGGCCACGTCGCGGCGGTCGGCTTCCACCTTTACACCCAGTTGCTGGCCGAAGCGGTGAAGGCGCTGCGGGGTGAGAAGGTCGAAAAGCCGCCGGCGGTCTCGATCGACCTGCCGATGGCTGCCTATCTGCCGGCCAGCTACGTCGAAGACGAGCCGTCGCGACTGAACCTGTACACCCGGATGGCGACCCTGACCGATCCGGCGCTGGTGAGCGACCTGATGGCGGAGCTGCGCGACCGATTCGGAGAGCTCCCGGAGCCGACCTTGAACCTGATCTATCTCGTCCAGCTCAAAGTATTGGCGGCCGGGGCGGGGATCACCAGCATCTCGGCCAGCGACGATCAGATCGTGCTCCAGCTTGCCGACGGCCGCGCCTGGCCCGCCGATCGGCTTCGCCAGCGCTTCGGCGCCCTGCTCGCGGTCGGCCGATCGCAGATCCGGCTGAGCAAGACGCGCGCGGGCGCGAACTGGCAGGGAGTTTTGCAGGAGGTCGTCGATCTGGCGGCGGAAACCGGCGACGTTCAGCCGGCGCGGAAGATGGACAGTCGATAGTCGTGGTTGGCGGTCGGGTCCAGCGGGCGCAGCCAGCTCTGTTCGAAGAGAACGCGGGTGCAGGGGCCGTAGCCGCAGATCGTGAGCCGGCGCTGCCTCGCCGCCTGGCGCAGCCGTTCCAGCACCGCCGCGAGCATGGCGCCCTTGAACGGCGTGAACAGGTAGAAGACCGTCCCGTTGGCATAATCGACCTCGCGGGCGTCGGCAGTGATCCACTCGACGCGCGTCACCCGCAGCTCCTCGGCGCACCGCCGCGCGTAGGCCGTGTAGTCGGACTGGTACTCGACCCCCACCGCGCGGCAGCCGGCGAGCAGGCTGACCAGCATGACGACCCGGCCCAGGCCGGAGCCCAGATCGTAGAAGACGTCGTCCGGGCGAATCCCAGCGTGGTCGACGAGATCCAGGACGACCCTGGCGGGGGTCGGCTCGTAGTGAATCATGTCGGGGAGGGGCGAGCGCGCCAGGAACGGCGGCTTGCCGATGTCGAAGACGCCGTCGAGGAGCAGGTCCAGGCCATCGAAGCCAAAGTGAGTCTGGCCGGTGGACTCGGGGGCGTAGCGGGTAAACTGGTCGAGCTCGCGGCGCAACTGGTGTGGCGTCTCGGTCCCCCGGCGAATCCGCTCGCGCAGCTCCCGGAAGAGGCGGGCGTTGATCGGGAGCAGGCGGGCGCGCAGTGCGTCGGCGCGTTCCTTTAATGCCGTCAGCTCGTCGCTCGGACGATTCAGCCGCGCTACCTGATCCAGGAAGACGGCGAAGTCGAGCGCGCGCGCCCGCCCGTCCAGGTTCATCTCCTCGACGAGCGTGGCGTCGTTTTCGTAGTCAGCAAGCTCCTGTTGCAAGGCGTGCAAGTTCATCTGGCTCAGCAATCCTCCATGGGCAATCAGACGACGATCTAACGACTCTCATGCACCGCTCTAACGCGCCGCGCGTATCGTCTGAGGGGAACGGGTGTATATTTCGGCCACGGGAGTCGCGCGGCAACGCGGGGAGGGTAAGCATGGCCGAACAGCGGCGCGTGCTCGTGGCCGACGACGAACCGGATCTGCTCTACGCCATCAAGCTGTACCTCGAGGATGAAGGATACATCGTCTTCACCGCCATGAACGGCTACGAAGCACTCGAGATCCTCAAGGAACGAATCCCCGACGTGGTCGTGCTGGACGTGCTGATGCCCGACCTTGACGGCTTCGAGGCGCTCAAGCAGATTCGCGAGGCGTCGAACGTCCCGGTCATCATGCTGACCGTGAAGGGTGAGGAGGCCGACAAGGTGCGAGGTCTCGGCCTGGGCGCCGACGATTACGTCACCAAGCCCTTCAGCCAGCGCGAGCTTCTGAGCCGAATTCAAGCGGTCGTGCGCCGGGCGGAGATGCCACGCTCGCTCCCCAAGACGCAGATTCAGATCGACGCCCACCTGGTCGTCGACTTCGCCCGGGGTGAAGTCTACCGCGACGGCACCAAGGTGCCGCTGACGCCAACCGAGTATCGCCTGCTCTATCACCTCGTCTCGAATCCGGGTCGAGTTCTCACCAACGAGACGCTGCTCGTGCGGGTCTGGGGGCGGGAGTATCGCGAGGAAGACCATTACGTGCGCCTTTACATCAGTTACCTGCGCCAGAAAATCGAGACCGATCCCGCCCATCCAAAGTACATTCAAACCGAAAAGGGGCTCGGCTACCGGTTCGTGGACTTTCGCCCGGCCCCGACGCGCCCGTGAGACCGCCAAATCCGATCCTCGAGCGCGTCACCGCTGGCGAAGCGCTCGACCGGGTCGTCCGCACCCTGACCGAGCGCCGGCCGCTCGACGACGTCCTCAGCGAGATCCTCTCTCAGAGCCGCGCGATGCTGGACGCGGCCGAGACGTACACGCTGCTGCGAGCCGACCGCCTGCTCACCCTGCGCGCGTCCAATGGCCTCACGATTGGCCCCGGCGGGCAGCGGGAATTCCCGGCCGATCGAGGGATCGAGGGCCTGGCCGCGGAGACCGGCAACGCGGTGATCTCGACCGACCTTCGCCACGATGCCCGGCACGTCGACCCGTTTTGCCGCTCGATTCCGGTCGGGTCGATGCTGGCGGTGCCGTTGATCCTGCGAGGAGTGCTCCTCGGCGTTCTGGCGAGCACCCGGCGTGAGCCGAGCCGCTTCGCCGACGTGGAGCGCTGGTGGCTGGAGATCTTCGGCGGGCTGATCGCCAGCGTGATCGCCAGCGACCAGGCCTACCGCTACCAGGAGCGGCGCGCGCGTCAGGCGGAGACCTTGCTGGCCCTCGGCTCGATCGAGGACGACCATCCGGTCTCCGCCGCCACGCTGGCCGAGATCGCCCGCGCGTTCGGCGACCATCGCTGCGGCATTCTGCTCGGCGATGACCACCAGAGCACGTACCACCTGCTCGGTTACGATCGGGGAGCGACCGAGCCGATCGCGGAGTCCGATATTCCAGCCGAGGCGGCAGGTCCACTCACCCGGGTCATCCGCGCTGGTCAGCCGCTGGCCTGTCCGGGCCTCGAGCCAGCGGGCGACCTGGGCGACGTAGCCTTCCTGGCCGGCGGCCGTGGCCTGGTGGCTACCCCGGTCCAGGTCGCCGGGCGATCACGCGGCGCGTTGTACGTGGTCTCCGACGACCCGAACGGGCTGGATAGCGAAGACGTCGCTTTCCTCGCGCTGGTCGCGGCGAGGATCGGCCTGTTGATCGAACGCGGCGAGCTACGCCAGCGCCAGCGAGAGATCGAGCGCCAGCAGGCCCAGACCGAGGCGCGCCAGGAGTTCCTCGGCATCGTCTCTCACGAGCTCAAGACGCCGGTCGCGGTGGTGCGCGCCTACACCGAGCTGCTGCTGCGCCGGGCCGAGAAAGCCGGTAAGTCGGGCGAGGTGGACGTCCTCCGGCGCATGGGCGATCAGACCGAGCGAATGCTCGCGATGATCGAGCAACTACTGGACTCGCGCCGCCTGGAGGCGGGCCTGCTGGCGCTGGAGATTGGCCACTTCGATCTTTCCGTGCTCGTTCGCAAAGTCGCGCGCGACGTCGAGCTGGCGGCGCGCGCGCACCGGATCGAGGTGGCGACGCCCGGCCGAACGACGATTCTCGCCGACCGACGGCGAATCGAGGAAGTGGTGACCAATCTTCTCGACAACGCGGTGAAGTACTCGCCGCCGGTCGGAACGATTCGGGTGAAGCTCTGGCGGGAGGACGAGAGGACGCCGCGGGAGAGCGTCGTCCTCTCGGTCAGCGACGACGGCCCAGGCGTGGACCGGCGCGACCAGCCCCGTCTCTTCGAGCGGTTTTATCAAGCGCCCGGCCGCCTGCACAAGGGCCACGCCGGCCTCGGTCTTGGCCTCTACATCAGCCGGGAGCTGGCGCGCCGCCACGGCGGCGAGGTCTGGCTGGAGTCCGAGCGCGGCCGGGGCGCGACCTTTCTGGTGCGCCTGCCGGTCAATGGTCCGCCGAACCTCGAGTAAGGTAGGAGAAGCCGCCGCGATTGGCCGGAGCCGTCGAGTCGACAGCCAGGTGAATTAATGCGTTCCGCGGGCGAGCCGGACGTGGGCCGGGTTGCCGCGATACTTTCTGGCCCGAGTGCTTGATGCCTGCTATACTCGGCTTGTCCCGGAAAGGGGCGGAGATCGATGGCAGGGGAGCTCCGGCGGATGACCCTTGACGAGCTTGCCGCCAACCTTGGCGATGTTTTCGAGCGAGTCACGGTCCACCGAGAGGCGATCGTGGTCGAAACTTTACGAGGAGGGCATGCGGTCATCAGGCCGTTCCCGTCGAAGCCCGCGACACCGCGCCGTCGGGTGGTCACCGATGCTGATGACGAGGCGTTTCTCGCGACGGCTGGTGGCTGGCAGGGCGTCGACACCGAGAAGATCAAAGGCGATATTGCCGCGAGTCGTCGTCAGTCAACCCGTCTTCCGGTTGAGTTGTGCCCCATTTGATCGACTCCGATTGGGTGGCTGACTGGCTAAAGGGCCGACCCGATGCGATCCAGTTGCTCTCGTCGCTCGGGAGGGGAGCTCTTGCCATCAGTTTGATCACCTTTGGCGAGATCTGGGAAGGCATCTATTTTAGCCAGAACGCGGCTGGACACGAGAAGGTCTTTCGGCAGTTCCTTCGCTCGGTGGAAGTGGTTTCGCTCACCCGGCCGATCCAGCGCCGGTTCGCACGGATCCGTGGCGAGCTCCGCCAGCGTGGCCAGTTGATCGGCGACGCTGACCTCCTGATCGCCGCCACCGCGATCCATCACCGCCTCATCCTGATCACCCGGAATGTCCGACGCTTTGAGCGAATCTCCGATCTGGCCATGTACCTGCCCAACTCGTAGCTCGATCCGCTTCCGCGAAGAACTGGCCTTCCCACCATCGCCCCTGCCCCCGCTGGCGCTTGCAGCGGATCATCGACCGACCTCCTCGCCCATGCACCGTCATGATCTCGAGAAGGAGGCGAGAGAGTCGCCGGGCACTTGACTGGCCTGGCGACGTGGATATAATCCGATTGATTCTCACGCCTGGCTGGCGAAGCGCTCGACGCGGAGGCGCGCCCCATGATCGGATCGATCGATCGGATCTCCGTCGACGGAATTGCTCCGACCGTTGGCGATCGACGGCGCCTGGAAGAGATCCTTCTGGTGGTTCGCTGGATCGCGGTCCCGCTCTGCCTGGCGATGATTCCCCTCCTGCCAAAGGCTTCACCGATCCTCATTGGGTTCATCGCCGGTGGGCTGGCGCTCGGAAATCTCGCCATCGCGACTTGTCTCCGTCGAATTTCCCGTCCCCGTTCCCTGCACATTGTCAGCGGCGTGGCGACCGCGCTGGAATGGCTGGCAGCACTCGGCATGGTGCTGATCGGCGGCGCAAATCCGATGAATCCGGTGCCTGCGGTTCTGATCCTTCTGATCCTGATCGACGGCCTACGGTTCGGATTGGTCGGCGTGGCCGGCGCGACCCTGGCAGCGGAAGTTGGCTCGAGTATCGCCGTTGTCCGGCAAGTGGTCGCCGTCGAAGTGACCTCTCCGGCCGCAGGCATGATGGTTCTTGCCCGTTGGGCGGTGATCCTCCTGGCGGCGGGCCTGGTCATCGGGCTGCTCCTCTGGAAAGGGCAAGAAGGGCTCCGCCAGGAAGAGAAACGGTGGGAGAGCGAGCGCGCCGCCCTGCTCCGCCGATTGGATGACGCGGAACGACGCTCGAAAGATGGAGAAGCGGCTCTCCGCGGTCTCCAAGACGGCGTATCGCCACGCGAGCGGCAGGTCCTCTCGCTCCTCGCCGAAGGCTTTACGTACAGACAGATTGCCGGTTACCTCTCGATCGATTTGGAGACCGTGCGGACCCATGTCCGCCACCTGGCTGTGAAACTCAGGGCCGTGCCGGGGGGACGCAAAGCTGTGGTCGCCGCCGCGAAGGACCGTGGACTCCTGCCACCATAAAGCAACTCCAAGTTACTCTCGAGGTCGGACCGCCTCGGCCATCTTTGGCTCGGGCTGGGTCCACGTGCATGCGGGGATAATGAATCACCCCTTCCGTCGTCGAAAAGTCACCCCCAAAGTCACCCCGGTAGGGGATAGACAGTCACCGCCATGTGAGCTTGATACTCCCCTTCGACCGGAACCTCGATGAGGAGGGGGATTCCGGCCATACCGGCCCGGAGGCCGCCGACATCTGCTGGAAGGGGTGATTGCCCAAGCTGCTGCGCCCGATCCAGGGCTCGCGGCCGCCGGGTGCAGAAACTTCCGACGAGCCAGACCAAGGGGCAAACGGGCGCGCAAAAGGGTATGCCTGTGGCGGCTTGCCGGGGTTGACATCTTCGGATCCGTTAGCCTGGAGTACGTTGCATAAAATACAATGGAGATACCGATATGCGTGGCTTACTGCGTTCAACCCTGTCCGCGTTATTCGCGGCCGTCATCGTCGCCCAGATCCTGGTTCCGTCCGTGAGCGCAGACACCGCCAACTCTACCCAGCAGCCGTTCGTGCACCTAATCTACCCGTGCGACAACGACGGGTGTATAGCTTTCTATTTCACTACAACAGACAGCGCATCCACGAACTATACATACGATCAGTCCAGCGGCGAAAACGACCTGACATTTCACCGAGCGGGCGGCTACATCACGAACGGGGCGCAATACCCGTGTCCGTTCGCATATTACGGTCCTAGCCTCAATTACGCCATCGGATCGAGTCAGCTCGGCGTTGACGGCTCGACGTGGGTCAAGGACTCGACGGTCTGTAACCCGAGCGATACCTGCGGATCGTTCCACAGCAATGATGAGCTCCTCATGAACGGTACACCGGAGAGCGCGACCGCAGGCGTCGGGGTGACAGGCGGCGAGAGCTGCTCGCCGCTGCTCTTTTCGGACACCTTGTCGCCGTATTCCTTCCCGTGATCTGTCTGAGCATGGTACGCTTTGTTAGTGGAGTGAAGCATGTTTATGACCCATCGTGCCCTTGTCACAAGGGCAATCCTTCCGGTCGTTGTCTTGTTAGCTTTAGTGGCTACGCCAATCCTCGCATTCGGTAGCGGGGGCGGGTTGGGAGCCGCACTACATTCGCGGCAATTCCTCGCCACGCTTAACCAGACCCAGTCGGGCGATAGCGCCACCG
>JBOGTX010000972.1:0-3469 GCA_050695695.1 Chloroflexota bacterium | reverse complement strand
CAATGCGCTCGCTCCAGAGCAGGTTATCCGCGGCGACGTGGCGGCCGGCCACCGCGAGGTCGGTCAGCACCCGCCCGGCCTCGGCGCCGACGATCGTTCCGAGGCGCCGTACCTCGGGAAACACCGCCGCCGCCCTCGCTGGATTGATGTCGCCACAGGCGCCATTGACGAAGAGGACCGGGGCGGACGTGCCAAGGATGCCCTTCGCCACCCGGTAGACCTGGCCGGGGTAGTCGGCGGTGATCTCGAGGTTGTCGAAGTTCATCACCGTCGGGTGGCAGGTGTAGCGCACCAGCGCCGCGATCGGCTCGCCATCCTCGGCATCGACCCGCAGCGCGTGTAGGATTGGATCGGTCGGGCCATCCGGGAAGCGGCGGTTCTGGGCGACGCCCTCGAGGCGGCCTTGCCCAAGGGCGAGGCTAGCCGGCCGGAGGCGGGCGGCGGCGGTCGCGATCGCTCCGACGATCTGGCGCGCGGTGAATGCCATCAGGGCCTCGTCGGTCCCGCCGCGCAGGGCGATCAGCCCCCGCGGACCGCCGTGGGTGTGGGTCGCGCAGAGCATCAAGTTGTCGGGAGGGATGGCGGCGCGCGCGCTCGCCTCGGCGCGGATCCGCTGGACCAGCCATCGGTCCAGCCCGATCAGGTCGGCGCTCACGATTCCCACCCGGGTCGCGCCGTCGTCGAGGACGAGCGCGTGCGCGTACAGCTCGTCGTGAACGGCGGTCGATCCGTCCTTGCGCGCGCCGTACCCCTCCAATTCGACGCCGATCGGCGGCGTGATCACGACTTCGGCCGCCCCGGCCCGGCAGGTTGTCATCAATCCTCCTCGCGCGGAGCCTTGGAATTTCTTATTGAAGCCTGGGTTTAGCGACACGTCGTGTCGCTAAACCCAGGCTTCAATAAGCATGGTCAAGGCACGAGATCCGCGCTGTAGCGTTGGATCTTTTCGATCGCCGCGACGATACTCGCCGCGTCCTCGCGATCGCCCAGGAGAACGTTCTGACTGAGCCAGATGGCTTCGCTGGCGCAGGCCCGCGCGGTCAATGGGAGCGCGGGTGGCACCCAGGATTTCTGATCGGGCCGATCCATTGCCCGGATCGCCTGCTGGACGGCCGCCACCTCGGAGAGCGGCTCCTTGTAGCCGGGGCTGGCCGGGATGCCCTCGGCGTGGAGCGCTTCGAGGAAGCGCGCTCGGGGCAGTCCGTGAAAACCCGACGGGTCGTAGCGGAACATGTAGAGGTGCCAGGCGTTCTGGGTCACCCGCTCGTCGCGCCGCATCGGAGTGATCCCCGGGATGGCGGCCAGTCGCTCGTCCAGGTAGCGCGCGGTCACCGTCCGCCGCTCGGTGTGCTCGGGCAGTCGCTCGAGCTGGGGCAGCAGGATCGCCGCCTGGAACTCGGTCAGTCGGTAGTTCCAGCCCAGGATCTCGTGCTGATACCAGGCCCCGCCCGGAACCCTCCCGACGTTGCGGTAGGACCAGCAGCGCTCGAAGACGTCGCGCCGGTTCGTGACGACCATGCCGCCCTCGCCGGCCGTGATGTTTTTGCTGGTCTGGAAGCTGAAAGTGCCGGCGTCGCCGAGCGCGCCGACGCGCTTGCCACGCCATTCGGCGCCCCAGGCCTGGCAGGCGTCTTCGACCACGACCAAGCCATGACGGGTGGCGACGTCGAGAATCTGATCCAGGTCGGCCGGGCAGCCGCCCAGATGGACCGGCACGATCGCCCTGGTCCGCCCGGTCACCGCCGACTCGATCTGACCCGCATCGATCTGGTAGGTCTCCGGATCGATATCGACGTAGACCGGCCGGGCGCCCGCCCGCAGGATCGCGGTGGTGGTGGCGATGAAGGTGTACGGCGTGGTGATGACCTCATCCCCGGGATGCAGGTCCACCGCGAAGAAGGCCGCCTCCAGGGCGACGCTGCCGTTGGATACCGCGACCGCGTGCGCGGCGTGCTGGTAGGCGGCGAACTTCTGCTCGAACTCGGGCAGCAGCCGCCCGCCGCCGTGGGTTCCCCACTCTCGCGAGCGCAGCACGTCGAGCAGGTTCTTCTCCTCTCGTTCGTCGAAGACCGGCCAGAGGGGAAACGGCCTGGTCCGGACCGGCCGGCCACCCAGGAGCGCCGGCTGATCGAGGCTGGTTGCCATGAAGTCATCCTCCTCATTTCAATGTGACACACCCCGAATTTTCGCTGCGGCGCGGGAACCTCTCTCCCGGCCTCTCCCCGGCGCGGGGAGAGGAGCTTGGACCGGTCAGCATGGCGCCCATGGGCTACTCCCGCTTTCCCCGCGCCGGGGAGAGCGGGCGGGGGTGAGAGAGGTAACCCCGGCCCACCGAGTAAAATTCGGGGTGCGCCATGTTTCTTCAGGTTGCCACCCCGACGGCGACGAGCTCGTCCAGGCGCGTCAGCACCTTCAGGAACGCCGCGATGACCTGCGCCATCGTCTCGTCGTCTCCGAGCAGCACTTCCTGCGGCATGCTCAAGCCGCGACCGGCCAGACTCTCCGCCACCGGGCAATGGATTCCGGCGTAGTCGATCGCCTCGGCGGGGTGCGGGACGCGGGAGGCACGACCGGGCGGCCCAAAGCGCCGTTCGCGGAACACCGGATGCTGGTAGAGCGGAACCGGCGGACGGGCTCCACATGGCACGCCCTCGGCGTTGAGCGCGGCGGCGAAGGTTTCGGCGGGGACGCCCCGCATCTTCTCCGGCTCGTAGCGGAGCGACGGATAGAGATAGCTCTGGCGAGTGATCCGCGGATCGGACCGGGGGAAGCGGACGCCGCCTCCCAAATCTTCGAGCGCCATGCTCAGCTTCGCGACGTTGGCCGACTTCCGTTCGATCAGGTCGTCGAGACGGCTCAGTTGCACCCGGGCGATCGCCGCCTGGAACTCGCTCATGCGGTAGTTCCAGCCCGCCGCCACGAACTGGCTTCCCTCGGCGCCCAGTCCCCGGCCGTCGTTGTGGTAAACGTAGGCCAGGTCGGCGAGGGCGTCGTCGTCGGTCAAGATGATGCCGCCCTCGCCCGGCGTGACTTGCTTTTCCTGCTGGAGGCTGAACGCCGAGAGCGCGGCCCAGGCGGGCAGCTTCTTGCCGCGCCATTCCGAGCCGTGGGCGTGCGCGGCGTCGGCGACGATCGGAATGTCGTGACGCCGCCCGATCTCGGTCAGTCGATCCAGGTCCGCCGGGTGGCCGCCGGAGTGCATCGGCACGATCAATCGGGTCCGATCGTTGATCGCGGCCTCGACGGCATCGGGTGAGATGCAGCGCGACTCCGGATCGACGTCGACGAAGATCGGCACGCCACCAAGCTGCAAGATGGGCGAGGCGGTGGCGATGAACGTCAGGCAGGGGAGAATCACCTCGTCGCCGAGCCCGACCCCCGCCGCGCGATAGGCGACGTGCAGCGCGTCGGTCCCGCTGCCGACGGCGATCGCCCGCTTTACGCCGTGGTAGGCGGCGAACTCTTGCTC
>JBOGTX010000971.1:0-2465 GCA_050695695.1 Chloroflexota bacterium | reverse complement strand
AGAAGTCCTGGCCGTGGGGCGGCAACCGTCGGGACGCTTTGTCGTCGAGTGCCGCCCGACACGATGACCCCCGGTGGGTAGGAAGAAAGGCGAGCCCCGAAGGACGGAGAGCCGAACGTGCGAGATCCGTCCTCACGCGTTCGTGATCGACCCATCGCGCCGCCGCAGGTGCCGCGTCGTCCCCATCTTGAACTCCTGCTGCTTGGCGTACTCTTCGTTGAACTCGACGCCAAGGCCAGGTGTGTCCGGCACCCGATAGCGCGCGCCTTCCAGTTGGATCTGGACCGGAAAGATCGTCGGGTCGTCGAAGCCCAGGTGCTCGGTTGGCGTCGTCCGCACCTCGGCCCAGGCGAAATTGGGCACGGCGGCGGCGAAGTGGACGGTCGCGGCGGTGCAGATCGGTCCCAGCGGGTTGTGCGGCATCAGGTCGATGTAGTGGGCCTCGGCCATCGCCGCGACTTTCATTGCCTCGGTCAGCCCGCCGACGTTGCAGACGTCGATCCGGGCGAAGTTGGTGATACCACGTTCGAGGTAAGGCAGGAACGCCCACTTGCTGGAAAGCTCCTCGCCGATCGCCAGGGGCACGGTTACCAGCTTCCGCAGCGCCTCGTAGGCTTCCGGTGTCTCGTCGCGAATCGGCTCCTCCAGGAAATCGAGCGTTCCGGAGGGCATGCGCTGACAGAACGACGCCGCTTCAGCGACAGTGAGGCGATGGTGGTAGTCGGTGCCCAGGACGAACCGGCTGCCGACCGCTTCGCGGACCTTCGTCAGCCACTCCGCCGCGAGCGGGACCGACTCCATCGGCTCGTAGACGCCACGCTCCGCGTTCTCCTGGACGAAGCCCGGATTGGCGCGGATGACGTTCCAACCATTTTCGAGCAGGAGCCTCACGTCGGCGATCATCTGGTCCAGCGTGGTTGCCTGGGTCGTCGCGAAGCCGGGCACGAAGTCGCGGTGCTTCCCCCCGAGCAACTGATAGACCGGGACCCCAAGGGCCTTTCCCGCCAGATCGTAGAGCGCGATATCGATCGCCGAGATCGCGGCGCAAAGCACTCGACCGCCCTCGAAGTAGTTGCTGCGATACAGCTCCTGCCAGATTCCGCCGATATTCAGGGGATTCTTACCGATCAGAAACTCGCGGAAGTGCCGGACCGCGGCGGCGACGGCGAGCTCGCGCGCCGAGAGCCCGGACTCGCCCCAGCCGTAGAGCCCGCTATCGGTCTCGACTTTGACGATGCACTGGTTTCGGGATCCGACGAAGATCGGGTATGTTTTGACGTCGGTGATTTTCATTGGCATCGTGCCCTTCCTCCAAACTGATCCGGATTCCAGACGGAATCGGCAATGCGCGGGCAGAATGACGTTAGGATCAAAGTTTTCGCGTTCCTTTTCGCGCCGCTTCGCGCCCTTCGCGGTCCAAAGTCCTCGGCCCCCTATCCCATCCCGAGCCAGCGATCCAGCCAGACGCAGGCCCGCTCTTGCAGGTACTCGGTAAACCCGTGGCCACCATCCACCGCGACCAGTTCGAGGCGATCGGCGACGCCGAGCTCGTGGTATCGGCGGGCCGCCACCGCGATCGATTCTTCGATCCCGTCGAAGGGGAAGATCCGATCGGCATTGCCGACGACGGCCTGGAACGGACGCGGCGCGACCAGCGCCAGAATATCCCCAACGTCGCCGTGGCTCAGCAGATCCGGCAGGTATAGGGAGAAATTGTGGTTGATTCGATTTCGGAAGATCGTTCGGTAGCTGGCGAAGCCGCAGCTCGAGACGGCCACGGCGATGCGCTCGTCGAGCGCGGCGGTGAAAAGCGTCTGCTGGCCACCGAGGGAGTGGCCGATGCAGCCGACGCGCGTCGGGTCGACCTCGGGCCGCGCGATCAGGTAGTCCAGGGCGCGCATCGTATCGAAGAACATCTTCGCCTGCAACGTGCTTCCCTCGGCCAGCCGCCGAGTGAACTCGAAGCGCTCGTGGTTGTTGCCCTCGAACGCCGGATCACGGCGCTCCTCGAAACCGATGAAGTCGGCCACCAGCGTCACGTAGCCACGTTGGGCCAGCGTCAACGCGTACGCCTGTTCCGGATTGCCGACCAGCCCGGCCGGCTCGCTCTTGCCAAATTGAAACTGACCGGCGTGCTGGTGCAGGCAGAGGATGGCCGGGCCTGGCTCACGCCGCGTCTTCGGCACGAAGACGTACGCCGGAATCCACTCCCCCGGCTCGGCCTGGTAACGCACCTTTTCTCGTACGATGCCGCCGAGGTCGACCCTCTCGATCACCTCGGCCATCAGGTCACTCCTCCGGGGGAGCCGTCCCAGCAGGCTTCGAAGGACGTCGCGGGTCAGGCGCGGAGATTCTGCCACGTTTTCGCTCCTCGATGGGTCGCTTCGGTTGGTGCGGCGGGGCGCGTAGCCTCACCCCCCGCCCCTCTCCATCGGAGATGGCGAGGGGAGAGAGACGCGGCGCGC
>JBOGTX010000970.1:0-2100 GCA_050695695.1 Chloroflexota bacterium | reverse complement strand
CGCCGGGTCAACGAGGTTGACCGGCTGGTCTATCAGGTCAAGGCCGACCGGATCGAGTCTCTCCAGGGCTGCTATCATTACGAGTAAGGCGCCCCCCGACGGGCATTTCGTGGGGGTCGGTTTTCGCGCGCCGCGGTTCGGCAGGACGTGCCTTTGATGCCGGTTCGGATACCTCGACGGGATCGGTGGTCCTGGGTGGGACGATGGCAAGCTCGAATCCGAGAACCTTTCCCAACGCCGATAGCGTCTTCAGGGTGGGATTGCCCAGGCCCCGCTCGAAGCGGCTGATATCCGCCTGCTGAATGCCGGAGGCTTGCGCCACCACGGATTGGCTGAGGCGGCGGGCCAGGCGTAAAGCGAGTAACGGCGTCGCTAACCGAGCCCGCTGCTCCGCGCACGCGGTTTCCGCGACGGCTTCCGGTCCTTCTTCGCACGCCTCCTGCCAGACATCTTCAATGAAATCGTCGAAGCTGCTACCAACCGGCGATCGACCCATAGCATCCACCGCCTCACGTCCCGGGTCAGCTCGTTGAGCCACTCCCGGACGGGCACTCGACCATCCTCGGTGGCGTAGAATCGAATCTTGTACGGGGGAACCCGTGGTTCTTCCATCCGCCTGGCGTTCGCTAATACTTCTCAGCCACGTACCCGTGGCCGTCGAATATTCGCCTGGGCCGCGCTCAGGATGCCCAGCGGCACCAGCCAGGGGCCGGCGCTCACGCCGTCCAGGCCGATGTCGTGGAACAGGTTCACCGACGGCGGATCCCCGCCGACGTCGCCCGCCGAGAAGATGAAGATGCTTGGGTTCACCCGCTTCGCGCGCTCGACCGATTCGGCGATAAACGTCGCGACGATCCGATCGATCGAGCGGAACGGGTCGCCGCTCAGGATGCCAAGGCTCTCGTACTGGCCGATGAAGCGCGCGGTGTCGTCGCGGCTGACCGCGAGCACTGTCTGGCTCAGATCGTTCACCCCCAGCGAGAAGAACTGAATGTCTTGCGCGAATTCGTCGGCGGTGCGCACCGCGGCCGGCGTCTCGACCATCACCCCGATCTCGTAGGGGATCTCGACGCCCAGCTCGCCGAGCGTCACCGCCGCTGCCCGCCGGATCGTGTCGGCGACCAGGCCGATCTCGGTGCGGTTGATGACCAGCGGAATCTGGATCTCCGGCCGCACCGCGATTCCCTCGCGCTTCGCCCGCGCCGCGGCGCGCAAGGTTGCCCGAACCTGCATCTCGGCGATCGCCGGGTCGATCACGAAGAGGCGGACTCCTCGGTGCCCGAGCATCGGATTCGTCTCGGCGCGCGATGCCGAGCGCGAGCGGATCTCGTCGGGGGAGACGCCGAGAAAATCGGCGACCCGCCCGGTCTCGTCGACGCTCCGGGGCAGGAACTCGTTCGGGACCGGATCGTACAGGCGGATCGTGGCGGGCTTTCCCTGGAGCAGGCGGAAGATCTGGTAAACCTCCTCTTCCATCGGCGGCTCGAGGACCGCCAGCGCCTTCGCGGTCTCCTCGGCCGAGAGCGCGAGGATCAGCGCGCTGAAGGCGATCCGGCGCTCGGCCGGCTCGAGCACGGCGTGCTCGGTGCGGGCCAGGCCGATGCCCTCGGCGCCAAGCTTCAGGGCGACCGCCAGGTCCTTCGGGGTCTCGGCGTTGGCCCGGATCTGCATCGCCTTCGCCGCGCTCGCCCACCCCAGCAGGCGCAGGAAGCGATCGTGCAGGTCCTCGCCCTCGGCGTCGATCGACTGACCGGCCACCTTCTGCTTGATCGGCGAATTGACCACCGGTAGCGCGCCAAGGTACACCCTGCCGGTCGTGCCGTTCACCGAGATGATCTCGCCCTCGGCAACCGTTCGGTCGCCAAAGGTCACCAGCCGGCGCGCTTCGTCGACGCCGACCTCGCTCGCGCCGACCACCGCCGGCTTGCCGATGCCCCGGGCGACGATGGCGGCGTGGGAGACGATGCCGCCCCGGGCGGTCAGGACGCCCTGGGCGCTGTGCAGCCCGCCGACGTCTTCCGGCGACGTCTCGGGGCGCACGAGAATCACCCGCTCGCCGCGGTGGCTCAGCCCTTCGGCGCGCTCGGCTGAGACCACGAC
>JBOGTX010000969.1:0-5304 GCA_050695695.1 Chloroflexota bacterium | reverse complement strand
GAACGCGGACCCGCTCAGTATCTCGCCGTTTCTGAAGGATTCGACGAGGACGATTTGACGGCCGTGGAGAACTCCGCTTTTCGAGCGCTCCCCAGCGTGGACCGCCTGCTCCGGAGCCCGGAGCTCTCCGACACCAGCTGGCCTCGTGCCCTGCTGGTCGAGGCCGCTCGGCTCACGCTCGCGACCGCTCGCGATGAGATCGGCCGGGGGCAGTCGCCGCCGGAGACGCGCGCCCTCGCCGAGCAGGTGCTGGCCCGGGTCCGATGCTGGTCGACGCCAAGCCTGCGGCCGGTGATCAACGCGACCGGGGTGATCCTGCACACCAACCTCGGACGCGCGCCGGTCTCCGATGCGGCTGGAGCGGCCATGCGACAGGTGGCCACGGCTTACTCGAACCTGGAGTTCGACCTGGACTCGGGCGAGCGAGGGTCTCGCCACGCCCACCTCCGGACGCTCCTCCAGAGCGTGACCGGGGCCGAGGACGGCCTGGCGGTCAACAACAACGCCAGTGCGCTCCTCCTGGTGCTGAGCGCGCTGGCGAACGGACGCGAGGTGATCGTCTCGCGGGGCCAGGCGGTCGAGATCGGCGGTGGGTTCCGAATCCCGGACGTCCTGCGTCAGAGTGGCGCCGACCTGGTGGAAGTGGGGACAACGAACCGGACCTATCTGGCCGATTACGAAGCGGCGATCACCGCACGTACCTCAGTCCTCCTGCGGGTTCATCCTTCGAATTTCCGGGTCGACGGATTCGTCCACAGCGTTGGGGTGGGCGATCTGGCCGAGCTGGCCAGGCGCGCCGGAGTCGCGGTCATCGACGACGTTGGCAGCGGCGCGCTGCTCGATCCCCGTCGGTTTGGGCTCGGCGACGAGCCGCTGGTGCAGGACAGCGTGCGCCTCGGCGCGGCGGTCGTCTGCTTCAGCGGAGACAAGCTGCTCGGGGGACCACAGGCGGGTGTGATCGTCGGCCAGCGGGCGGCGATCGAGCGCATTCGACGCCACCCGCTGGCGCGCGCGGTCCGAATCGACAAGACGTCGCTCGCCGGCCTCGAGGTGACCTTGCGACACTACCAACGCGGCGAGGCGACGTCCGCGGTTCCGGTCTGGCGCATGATCGCCCGGGCGACGGAAGATCTGGAGCGACGGGCGGGCGATCTCGAACGATCGCTGGGGTCGCGCCAGGTCCGGGCAGTTTCGACCCGCGCGACGGTCGGCGGCGGATCGCTGCCCCAGGAGACGCTGGCGTCCTGGGCGGTGGGCGTCGAGGCGAGCGCGGGCGACCCCACGCGGACGGCCGCCATGCTCGCCCGGCGGTGTCGCGAGCACACCCCGGCGATCGTCGGGCGCGTCGAACGTGACCGTCTGTTGCTGGATCTGCGCACCGTCGAGCCGGAGGACGACCTGATCCTTCTGACCGCGCTGCGGGCGATCGTCGGCTGAGATTGGACAATTGAGGCGACCTTTTGTAGAACGAGCCAGCGCTTTGGTGTATGATGGCGACCGAATCTATGGTGCGCGAGGTCGGCTTCGCGAACGAAGCCATGCTGGTCCGGGGCGCCGGAGAAACAGGAGCGCGAGCCAATGTCCATCGGTCGATTGATCGCGGTTTTCCGCCTGGTCCTGAAACGCAGCGTGAACAACTTCCGGTTGCTGCTCGCGGCCTTCATGGGGCTGATTATCGCGGTTTCCCTCGTCGCGTCGGTTCCCCTTTACACCCACGGTACCCTGGAGCGTCTCCTTCACGAACGCCTGGTCAACTCCGACAAGCGGCCCGCGGGTACGGTGTGGCTGCGCCACCTCGAAGAGGGCGATCGGCGGGCGACCCTCGATCAATATAAGGCCCTGGACTCGTACGTCACCAACAACGTTCAGTGGATCGTCGACCTGCCCTTGCAGAAGTACGTTCAGTACGTGGCCGGAGACGTTTACGTCTTCTGGCCGGCGCAAGACAAGGGATTCATTCCGCAGGCGCAAAGGCGCTACGGTTACGTCGCCTGGCAGAGCGACCTGATGAAGCACGTCAAGATCGTTCAGGGCACCGGGCTGAGCGATGCTCCGACGCCAGCCGGCCAGGACATTCCGGTCATGATCAATCAGGCGACCGCCGATGAGCTGCACATGACGGTCGGCGACCGCTACATCTACAGCGACGTCGAGCAGTATAATCCGAAGGGCGTGACGGTGAAAATCGTCGGGCTCTGGCAGGCGACCGACCCGACGGATAGCTACTGGCTATACGACCCCTTCCTCTTCAACAACGTTCTCTTCAGCAACAAGGCCGACCTTTTCAATCGCGTCTTCGTGCAGCTTCCGAACGCGCCCCACGAGTTCTCCTGGTACGCGATCTTCGACTCGACCGCGATCCATACCGTGAACGAGAGCCGCGTCCTCTCCGGGCTTCAGTTCTTGAATACCCGCGCCAACATCATGATGCCCGCGGTGACTGAGTACCCCAACCTGATGGACACGCTGGCCGAGTTCCAGACCCGCGCGTTCTTGCTCAACCTCCTCCTGTTCGTCCTGAGCGTTCCGATGATCGCGGTGGTGCTCTATTACATCGCGACCAGCATCGGCATGATCATCGATCGGCAGCGAAACGAGATCGCGCTGCTGAAGAGTCGGGGCGCGGCCACCTTGCAGGTGATCGGCATCTACACGACCGAAGGGCTCATGATGGGTGTGCTGGCGCTGATCCTTGGACCGTTGATTGGCATGGGCGTCGCGGAGCTGATCGGCGACTCCTACGGGTTCTTGCTGTTCGCGCAACGACCGCCCTTGCCCTTGTGGCTGGATCCCCAAACGCTCCAGTACGCGGCCGGGGCCGTGGTCCTGTCGATCCTCGCCAGCTTGATGCCGGCGATCGGGGCGGCGCGCCACACCATCGTCAGCTACAAGCAGGAAATCGCGCGCTCGTCGTCGTTGCCGCTCTGGCAGCGCTTTTTCCTCGACATCCTTTTGCTCGCGGTGGCCGGCTACGGGTACCGCCTGCTCAGTCAGAATCACTCGATCTTGCAGGTCGCCCAGGGGACGGGCGGCTCGGATCAGCAAAAGCTTTTCATCGATCCACTGACCCTGCTGGTGCCGTCGGTCGCGATCTTCGGCGCCGCCCTGCTGTTCCTGCGAATTTTTCCGCTGGTCTCGGCGGGCGTCTCGCGTCTCGCCAACGTCGTCGCCGGCGCGTCGATCGTGCTCGCGCTCCGGCAGATCGCCCGGACGCCGCGACAATACAGCTCGCTCGTCTTGCTGCTGACGCTGACCCTCGCCCTTGGCGCGTTCAGCGCCTCGGCCGCCCATACGATCGATCGCAACTTCCAGGAGAAGGCGTTCTACAAGATCCCGGCCGACCTGAACATTGACGAGGCTTGGGATTACGACCAGACGGCGGGCGTGTTCAACCCGCCGCCGCTGAGCGCCCACTACGTCAAGGGAGTTCAGGCGATCTCGACCTGGAACGACTACACCGTCATCCCCCAGCAGTCGAAGAGTCAGGACAAGGCGCAGCTGATTGGAATCGACCGCCTCACCTATCCGCAAGTCGCCTGGTGGCGGAGCGACTTCGCCAATGAGCCGTTGGGCGCCCTGATGAACTCGCTCGCGATTAGCGATCAGGCGATCCTGGTGCAGCCGTCGTTTCTGGACCAGTATCAGCTGCACGTCGGGGATACCGTGACTTTGATGTTCGACCAGACGCCGGTCGACTTTTACATCGCCGATACGATCAAGATGTTTCCCACCCTCTATCCCGACCAGGGCTACATCTTCGTCGCCAATCTCGACTACATCTACGATCAGATCGGCCTCAGTCCGTACCACGTCATGGTCAAGCTGGCCCCCGGGGCCCGGAGCGTCGACGTGATCAATGAAATGCGGGCAAACGGCATCAAGATCGTCAATATCGAGAACAGCCAGGTCGAAGTCAACCAGGGTCGCCTCGACCCGCAGCGGACCGGCCTGTTCGGCGTGCTGTCGATCGGGTTCGCGGTCGCCGCGCTGCTCACCGTGCTCGGGTTCTTTCTGTATTCGTTCCTCTCGTTCGAGCGGCGCCTCTTGCAGATGGGCATTCTACGAGCCATGGGCCTAACGGTGCGCCAGCTCTTTGGCCTGCTGATGTTCGAGCAGGTGTACTTGATCTTCCTTGGTATGGTCGTGGGAACGTTCCTTGGGGTATACGCCGGAAAACTGTTCATCCCCTTCTTCGAGATCAGCACCGGTTTCCAGGACGCGATACCGCCGTTCGTCGTGGAGACGGCCTGGAGCGACATCACCCGAATCTACCTGATTCTCGGCGTGATGCTGGCAGTGGGTCTCGGGTCGACCGCGATGCTGATCGCCCGCATGAAGCTGTACCGAACGGTGAAGCTGGGCGAGGAGAGCTGAGGGCGCGGCGGAAAGGCGGTCGGCGAAAGATCGCCAGCGCGCGCTACGTGCCGCGCAGCCCTTTGCGGATCCGATCCGGAACGTCGTCCTCGTGCCGCAGGGCGGTCAGGTCAATTGGCGATTCCATCGCGACGTCGATCAGCGCCCGAATGATCACCGCTTTGCGGATTGCCCGGCCGCCGCGCCGTCGCGCTTCCCGACACTTGTCTTCCAGCCAGTCGATTTGCCGTTCCTCAAGGAAGATCGCGGACTGGCGAGTTGGGCCGTGCTCCGGGAGCGCGCCTGGCCCCGGGCGCACCTCGGCGTCGCCATCGGTCTCGGTGGGCTCCCCGGTTGGCGCGGATTGAGGTCGGAAAAAGAGCGACTTCCCCTCGGGAAGGCTAGCGCGTCGCGGCATCTTCAAGCTCCTCGGCGAGAGATCGATACGCCCGGGCGCCATCGCCGGCGCGAGCGTAGGTCAGGATGGATTGGCCGACGATTGGACTTTCCTTGAATCGAACGCTTTCCCGAACGACCGTCTCGAAGACACGGTACTTCACCCCGAGCTCGGACCGCGCGCGTTGCAGCATCTCGCGCGCGTGGACCGTCCGTCCGTCGAAGCGCGTCGCCAGAATCCCAATAACCTCGAGCTCCGGATTCACCTCGCTTTGGATCTCCTTCACCGTTTCCAGGAGCAGTCCGACCCCCAACAGCGTGTAATAGTCGCAGGTCATCGGAATCAGGACGCCGTCGGCCGCACTCAGCGCGTTGACGGTGAGCAGCCCGAACGATGGTGGACAATCGATCAAAATGTAATCGAAGTGGTCGCGAACCGGCCGCAGCGCGTTGCGCAACTTGTCTTCGCGCCGATTCATGTTGACGAGCTGGAGCTCGGCGGCCGAGAGATGGATGTTGGTTGGGGCGATCGCGACGTGATCCTCGACTTCGAGG
>JBOGTX010000968.1:0-8307 GCA_050695695.1 Chloroflexota bacterium | reverse complement strand
GAGTACGCAGTGGTCATGCCGAACCCGACTCCGAATCCGGACAACCAGGCGCTGGCCGACACGGTCAAGGGAGAGCGGCGGGTGGTCGCGTGCTGCCAGGTGAACGCGAATCACGGCGCGGCGGCGCTTCGGGACGTCGAGCGATCGGTCAGCAGCCTTGGCATGAAAATGCTGAAGATCATGCCCGCGCTCTACCACCTGTCGATGACCGGCTCGCTCGCGTTTGGCTTGCTGGACAAGGCGCGAGAGCTGGGAATCGTCGTCAACATCCACTCCGGCGGCGGGAACAGCCACCCGCTCCAGATCGGCGCGCTGGCTCGACGCTATCCCGAGGTGCCGATCATCATGGACCACATGGGCTACCGGGAATGGAGCCACGACGCGATCGTCGCCGCGCAGGATAATCCAAACATCTACCTGGGAACGACGATCGCCTCGTTCGAGCCGAGCTACGTCGAGCGGGCAATCAAGGACCTGGGACCGGAGCGCGTCATCTACGGGTCCAACCTGCCGGCCCTTTACTCCGACCTGGCGGTCGAGGCGATTCGGCGCCAGAAGCTGGGACGCGAGGCGGAAGAGCTCCTTCTGGGCGGCAACCTGGCGCGAATTCTGGGCATGGCGTAAGGGCGAGACGATGAGCGAAGGCCATTGGCGAGTTGTCGCGGTCAACGCCCACCCGGACCTTGACCTTTCGTATGAACACGAGGCGCTCCGCGCGCTCGGGGTGGAGATCGAGCGCTACCGGGCCGGCCATGACGACGAGGTCGCCCGATCGATCGGCGATGCCGACGTCGTCGTACCGATGGGCTACCGAATCGGCGCGCCGGTGATCCAGGCGCTCGAGCGTTGCCGCCTGATTCCATCGGGCGGCATCGGGGTCGACCACATCGACGTCGACGCCGCGACCGCGCGCGGCATCCTGGTCACCAACATGGCCGACACCTTCGTCGAGGAGGTGGCGAATCACGCCTGGCTGCTTTTGCTCATGGCGGCGAAGCGCGGGCTCTGGCTGCACAATCTGGCCTCGACGAATCGGTGGCCGGAGGCCCATCAGCAGTTACACCCGGTTTTGAGAATCAGCATGCCTCGGATCACCGGCCAGACCCTGGGACTGATCTCCTTTGGCCGGATCGCCCGGGCGACCGCCCGCCGCGCCCAGGGCTTCGGGATGGCCTGCCTGGCCTACGACCCCTACGTTAAGTCGGAGGTCTTCGCCGAGTACGGGGTCGAGCCGGCGAGCCTGGACGAGGTCTGCCGGCGATCCGACTTCGTCTCCTGCCATCTCCCGTTATCGAAAGAGACCTTTCACCTGGTCGGCGACGCCCAGTTCCGCCGGATGAAGCCAACCGCGATCTTCATCAGCACTGGCCGCGGCAAGGTCGTCGACGAGGCGGCGCTGATCGCCGCGCTGCGGGAGGGGCGCCTTGCCGGGGCCGGTCTCGACGTCCTGGAGCAGGAGCCGCCGGACCCGGCCAACCCCCTGCTCACGATGCCCAACGTCGCCCTTTCGCCGCACGTGGCATCGGTGTCGGACGTTTCCTACGTGGAGCGCCGGCGGTTGCTCGGCCAGCAAATCGCGGCGGTCCTGCGAGGGCAGATCCCGAAGGGCGTGGTGAACCCGGCGGTCTTGCCGGGCTGGCGGTTCCGGGAGACGAGCTGACGTATGGCGGACCGGGTTACCTCTCTCACCATGTCCCGCTCTCCCCGCGCCGGGGAGAGGCCAGGAGAGAGGTTCCCCCGGGCCACTACCCCCTCGCCGGCACTTCCACCACGACGTACTGCCGTTCGACCGAGACGTCGAAAGTTTCCGCGACGTACGGCCCCTTCTGGAGGCCGGGGGAGGGAGCGTCGGGATCCGCCTCCTCACGCTCGAGGATTGCCACGCCGGGCTCGACCGAGACCGGGTAGCGACGGGTCCGGACGCGGGCCGGGTCGAACCAGGACTGCCCGGTGCGGATGTCGTATTCCCAGCCGTGCCAGGGGCAGCGCAGGATCTCGCCCGGCCGGCTGTAGAGGTATTCGCCGGGCATGCCCGGCTGGAGCGAGCCGGCCAGGCGACCGGTGCAGAGCGGCCCTCCCTGGTGGGGGCAGCGGTTGCGCAGCGCGAAGAACTCGCCGCCGACGTTGAACACGCCGATGGATTGGCCATCGACGTCGACGATCTTCCGACCGCCCGACGGAATCTCGTCGACGGTCCCAACCACGTACTTTGCCATGTGTCACCAATCACCGATCGCGCGAAATCAGGTTAGCCCGTAGAGCGCCTTCGCGTTGCCGGCCAGGATCGCTTCGCGCCGCTCGGAGTCGAGCGCGGTCGGCACCGCCTCGTCCGGCGCGTCGAAGTCCCAGTGTGGGTAGTCGGTCGCGAACATCAGCCGATCGTTCATGTCGAGCTGCTCGAGAAGCTCGGGGAGCTGCCGTGGCTTCGTCGGCTCCTCCATCGGCTGGGTCGTGATCCAGAAGTGCTCGCGAATGTACTCCGAGGGCAAGCGGCGCAGGTGCGGAACTTCGTCGCGCATCAGGTGGCAGGCGCGATCGAGGCGCCACATCAGCGACGGCAGCCAGGCAAACCCACCCTCGATCAAGACGATCTTCAGGCTGGGGAAACGCTCGAAAATACCTTCGCAGACCATGCTGGTGACCTGGGGCTCAAACGACGTCGGCATGCCAGCGTGGTCCTCGACGTAGAACGATGGCCAGCCGGCGCCGGTGATCGGCGCGCCGCCGGAGCCGCCGAAATGAATACCGATGGGGAGGCCGTGGCGCTCGGCCGCCTCGTACAGCTTCCAGTACTTGCGACGCCCCAGGGGTTCGGCAGTTCGGGCCACCAGCAGCACCTGGGCGAAGCGCGGGTCGTCACCCACCCGGTCGATCTCCTGGGCCGCGAGCTCGCCGTCCTCGTAGGCGACGATCACCGACGCGCGCAGCCGCGGCTCGGGCTCGAGCCACTCGGCGATCTGCCAGTCGTTGACCGCGCTGGCCAGGGCGGCGCCGTACTCCAGGTTGAGCTGGCCGCCCGCGCCAAAAAGTGGATTGAGAACTCCGTACTCGATACCCCAGTAATCGAGGAGCTGCTCTTGCATGAACGCCAGGTCCGAGCCCGGCGGCAGGCCCGAGGGCGGCCAGGAGTCGGTGCGGGCGGCGTTCAGGTTCGCGCGGGGATAGTAGGCGCCGGTGTGGCCGTGACCTCCGAAGGTCTGGTGGTGCTGCCGCCAACGCTCCGGCAGGTATTTGAGCAATGCCTTATCCGAGGCCAACGCGGGGTGAATGTCTCCGTCGATGATCGCTAGCCTGGTCTGGTCGCTGCTGGTCTCTCGCGTCGCGGTCAAAGTCATCGCGGTTCCTCCCGGGTCACAATCGGTAGAACGCGCGCGCGTTCTCCGACATAATCTTGCGCTCGAGCGTCTCGGGAAGCTTGATCGGGAAAGCGTCGTCGCGGCCGTCGAACTGCCAGTGCGGGTAGTCGGTCGCGAACATCAGCACGTCGTCCGAGCCGATCTGGTCGATCACCTGAAGCAACTGCCTGGGATTGGGCGGGGCATCGACCGGCTGGGTGGTGACGCGAATGTGCTCGTGAATGTACCGCGACGGGAATCCCTTGTTCCACGGGACTTCTCGCCGCAGGCCCTTCCACTCCTTATCGATCCGCCAGATCAGCCCGGGCAGCCAGGTGAAGCCCCCTTCGATCAGGGCGACCCGCAGGGTTGGGAAGCGATCGAACAGCCCCTCGACGATCATGTTCAACACCTGGGACTGAAACACCGCGGCCATGTCGACGTAGTCTTCGACGTAGTAGGATGGCCAGCCCGACGACGTCGGAGGATTGCCGGGCGCGCCGCCGAAGTGGATGCCGACCGCGAGGTCGCGGCGAACCGCCGCCTCGAAGATCGGGTGATAACGGCGATTACCGTAGAGCGCCTCCGAGCGGACCGGCAGGAACACCTGGACGAAGCCGGGATGTTCGCCCACCCGATCGATCTCGCGGGCCGCCATCTCCGGCTGGTGGCTCGGCACGACGATCGAGGCCCGCAGGCGCGGCTCCTGGTCCAGCCACTCGGCGATCTGCCAGTCGTTGACCGCGCTGGCGACCGCGGTGGCGGTGTCCGGATTGTGAATGCCATCGACCGCGTAGGCGCAATTGAGAATGCCATATTCGGCGCCCCAGGCGTCGAGCGCCTGTTGCCGAATCAGGGACAGATCCGAGCCCGGCGGGCCGCCGCTGGCTGGTCTGGTTTCCGGGCGCGCGGTCGTCGGCGCGTTCTTCGGGTAAGCGGTATCGGTCGGACCGCGAAACGCCGATTGGGTCATGTACTCTTTCCAGTGGTCCGACAAATAGGGAAACAGCGTCTGGATCGAGGCTGGAACGTTGTGGATGTCGCAGTCAATCATCGATCGCATCCCAAAGCAAGATCTTTCCTGGCGACCAGCCGCCCGACCAGGCAGCCTCTCCATGAAAATCATAGGCCACGTCGGTGGCGGAGTCAATCGGTACCGAGGTCGTTACCCCTTGACCGCGCCCGAGGTCAGGCCGGAGATGAATCCGCGCTGCAAGAAGAGGAAGAGGAGGACGACCGGCAGGCTGACCACGATCGCCGCGGCCATCAGCCCGCCCCAGTTCACCTCCACGTCGCCGATGTTGGCGTACAGGAAAATCTGGGCAGTGCGCATCTCGGCCGACGTGGTGATGATCGACGCGATGATGAAGTCGTTCCAGGCATTCAAAAAGGCCAGGAGCGCGACCGCCATCAGCGCCGGCTTGGAGACCGGCAGGATGATGTGAACGAGAGTTTGCACCCGCGAGCAGCCGTCGACAACCGCGGCCTCTTCGAGCTCGACCGGAACGGTCTGGAAGAAGCCGCGCAAGATCCAGACGCTGATCGGCAAGCTGCCGACCCAGTAGATCAGAATCAACCCGAGGTAGGTATCCAGCAGACCGAACGCGGCGAGAATCAGGTAGGTCGGAACCAGATTGACGAGTCCGGGAATCATCATCGGGGCGATGATGAGGAACAAAACGATCTGGCTGCCGCGAAAGCGCATCCGCGCCAGGGGATAGGCGGCTAATGAGCCGGCGGCGACGGTCAGGGCGACCGAACAGATCGACACGAGCGCGCTGTTGAACAGGCCCTGAGTGAGTCCGCCCTGGAACTCGCTCGCGTAGTTGAACAAGGTGAACGGGTTGGGGATGACCTCGGGCGGAAAGGCGTAGATCTGGTGCTGGAGCTTGACCGAGGTCACGAAGGCCCAGGCGAACGGTAACAATGCCACGACGATGGCGACGAGCATCAGGAGTGCTGGCGGCCAGGCGTTCCAGGGTCGCGACCGCTTTCCGACGGTCATTCTCGCGGCGCTCACCCTCTCACTCGCTCCTCAGTAAACGGACGTAACCGGCCGAGAGCGCCAGATTCAGCGCGAAGATGAACATCGCGATGCTGGCGGCCGGGCCCATCTGGAAGTATTCAAAAGCCTGGAGGTACATCAAGAGACTGAGCGGCTCGGTCGCGCGCCCCGGTCCACCGCCGGTCAGCACCAGCATCGCAACCAGCGTATTGAAGTCGACGATCGTGATCAGGACCAGGACGATGGCCAGGGGAAGCTTCATCAGCGGAAGGGTCATGCTCCAGAAAGAATGCCAGCCGGACGCTCCGTCGGTCGCGGCGGCCTCGTACAGCTCGCCCGGAATCGTTTGCAGGCCGGCCAGGAGGATGATCATCGCGTAGGGGGCCGCGCGCCAGGTATCCACGACGATCAGGCTCCCCAGGGCGAGCGTCGGATTGGTGAGCCAGGCGACCTTCGCCAGCCCAACGAACGCCAGGGTGACGTTGATCAGCCCGTCGTCATAATTCAGGATCCACTTGAAGATCAGGTAGACGACGACGTACGAGGTAACCCACGGCACGACGACCAGGGTGCGAAACGCCGGCACCAGCCCGTTGGAGCGATTCGCCAGCAGGGCCAGCCCGAAACCGAGTCCCACCGTTAGGACGACCGAGAAGGCGGTAAACGTGATCGAGACGCGGAAGCTTTGCCAGAAGTCCGGGCTGGTCAGCATCGAGATATAATTGTCGAGGCCGACGAACGCGAGAAGCTGGACGAACTGGACATTGTAGAGGCTGACGATCGCGCCATAGACCGTCGGGGCCAGGCTGAACACCGAAAGAACGATGACCGTCGGCGCGACCATCAGATACGGTAGCCAGTCGAACTTGCGCCGTCGTCCGCGTGGCCCCGCCAGGGCGACCGTTCTTTGTGCCGTTGCCACCGCGCTCATTGCCCTCCGCCGCGAGAGTTATCCCTGCGGGAGCTTGTCTTTCGGGATCGCGTCGAGCAGCTTGGTGTACTTCGCCCGCGCGGCTTCCATCGCATCCTTGACCGGTTGCCCCTGGGTGACGACGTTATCGTATGCCTCGATCAGGATCTCGTCGTTGCGGACCGGGGCGCTCAGATCGGCGACGGCCCAATCCTTCTGGGCCTGAGAGAAGATCTTGACGTACGAATGATCGGGGGAATCGAAGAACGGATCGCTGGCCGAGCTCGTGCGCTTCGGCTGCTGACCGGCGATCTTCGCGAAGTCGAGGTCGGCCTGCTTGGTCAGCCAGCCGTCCACCACCGTGAAGGCAGCGTCCTTGTTCTTCGACTTGTTCGACACGCCCATCGACCAGTGGTTCACGAACAGCGCCCCCCACTTCTTGCCGTCGAAGGTTGGCGTGCGCTCGAACACCGCGTCGAGCGGATCGAACTGCATGTTCTTCCGGGCCGTCGGGTAGGTGTTGGTGCCGAAGTTATAGGCCGCGGATAGCCCGCTGGCGAAGAACTTGTCCGAATCCGACAGGTTCATGTTGAGGGTCGACGCCGGCTGGATCTTGTCCTTCGTCACCCAGTCGGTGATCGTTTGGACGCTGTCGATCGCCTCGGGCGAGACCCAGCGATCGGCCTTCCAGTCCGGCGGCTCGACGTCCTGATGACCGGTTCGGTAGACGATCATGTCTTCGAAGTAGGGAATCGTGGCGCCGGAGCCGCGCGCCAGGAACGACGCGAATCCCCAGACCTTCACCGACGAGGGGTCGAAGCCAGCGCTGGTCGGGTGGTTGCCCTTGCCGTCCACTACGATGTCCTGGAGCGCCTTGACCCAGTCCTGCCAGGTCTTGATCGCATCGACCTGGTGGCCAGCCTTGTCGAACATGCTCTTGCGGTAGATCGGCAGCGCGCCGAAGAGCAACAGCGGCGCGATGTACTTCTTGCCCCCGTAGTTTCCGACGTCCCACCAGACCTTCGGATAGTCGTCCTTGTCGGCCTGCGGCCACTGGTTGAAGTGGGGCAGCGTGTCTTCGAGCGAGCCGAGCAGCACGGCCGGCGCGATGTTGGCCGGGCTGAACAGGCAGATGTCCGGCGCGGAGCCGGCCGACCAGGCAGCCATGTACTTCTCGCCGATGGTCTGCCAGGCGGTCTGTTCCCACTTGATCGTGATGTTCGGGTACTGCTTCTTGAAAGTGTCCCAGACCGCCTTCGAGGCGTCGTCGCGAACGTCGTTGGTGCCAACCGGAGTGAAGTGCGCCATGAACTCGACGGTGCCGCTCGTCGCCGAGCCGGACCCGCCGCCTGATGCGCTCGACCTGCAGGCGCCAAGCGCCGGGGCGAGCGCCAGCGCGCTCGCGGCCAGCCCGAACTTGCCCAGCATGCCGCGTCGACTGATGCGATTCGGTTCCATGTCAATCCTCCCGGAGAAGCTGCCGAAGGGGCGGTCACCGTGCCCGATATCGTATCAAACCCCCCATAGCGCGTCAAACGGGCAATCGTGAGGATTGGCCAGACTGGCACGCCCCCTGCGCCGCGAGGGCGTCACCAATTCGGAAGCGAGGAGATCCGCATGGCAACCCAATCGACCGCAAAGGCATCCACCCGGACGGCGACTCGGACGGTGGCCGAGCACATCGTCGCCCAACTGACACTCTGGGGTGTCCGACACGTCTTCGGGGTGCAGGGTCGGTCGATCCTGGACCTTCTGCACGCGATCGATCGACAGGACACGATTCGTTACCTCGAAACCCGCGACGAGGAGGCCGCCGCGCTGATGGCCTCGGCTCAGGCCAAGCTGACCGGCCGCCTGTCGGCGTGCATCGCGACCACCGGGCCGGGCGTCACGAACCTGCTCACCGGCCTCTACGACGCCCAATCCGACGGCGCGCCGGTGTTGGCGATCTGCGGTGAGGACCGCCGCGACGCGATCGGTCGCGGCGCCTATCAGGCGATCGACCAGCACGCCCTCTTCGAGACGTCCAGTCACTTCAACCACGATCTGATGGATCC
>JBOGTX010000967.1:0-9059 GCA_050695695.1 Chloroflexota bacterium | reverse complement strand
GTCCCAATCGGTGGTCGGATAGGTGCCCGCCAGCGGAGGGCCATCGTGCTGGGCGACGAGCCGGCCGCGAGCATCCAGCAGGTGGACGAAGACGGTGTAGTCGGCGGACGGGGCCGCCAGGGCGCGCCATTCGAGGTTGACGACGATGGGCGCGCCCGGCGCCGAGGGCTGGACCGAGGCGCCGACGAGGGCGATCCGCCGCCCGAAGGTGGCGTCGAGCGGCGAAACTTCCAGGGGGCGCCCGAAGACCTGATCGCGATTGGTGGCTTTCACCCGGCCCAGGATCACTTGATAGCCATTCGCCCGGTTGCCACGGACCGGGAGGGTTTTCAGGTCGTGACGAGCGTACATTCCCACGCCGATTGTGTAGACGCCGGGCGGCAGATTCGCCGGCGTCTCGAGTCGATAGTCGTCGACCAGGGTATCGGTTGGAAACCAGACACTGGTTGGAAAATTCTCGTGATCTGGATAGTTATCGCGCTGCGCGACGAGCTGCTGCCGCGCGTCGATCAGGTGAACGAACACCGCGTCGTCGGCCGGCGCGTCGAACACCGACCGCCAGAGCAGGTGGACCTGAAGTCCATCCCCCGGCGCGATTCGCGCGAGGTAGCGCGGATCGCTCGACCGAGGCAGACTCGGGCCGTTGGCCGCGAGAGGCTCGACGCGCGCCGCGTCGAGCGAAAACGCGTCGCCGATCGTCGCGCCGACCGGAAACGCACCGGGCAACGTCGCCGGCGACGGCGCCGCTGACGCGTCGACGAGCCCGAGTGGCGCGAATCTAGAATCATCAAGGATCGTCGCCGCGGGGCGGACGCCCGCCAGGGGAACGGGGTCGGGCCCAGGGACCGCCGCGGTACCACCGAGGGTCAGCCCCAGGTCCAGACCATACCGTCCGGCCGTCGCGCCCGGAGGTAACCGGATCTGCTGATTGTCGCGAACGATCTCTCCGGCCTCCCAGCTCGAGCACGGGCGCTGGCCAAAAAGCGGCGCCTTGTCGCGGCGGGCGACCACCCGGCCGGACGCGTCCCGCAACTCGAGGTGGACGGTGCAATCGGGCAGTGGCGCGCGCAGCGCTTCCCAGATCAGCGTCACGTCGACGGCGCCGGGTTGGGATCCGGGCACCCGATCGGCGCGGCTCCCCACCAGCCGCACCGAATCGCCAAAATCTATTCCACCCGCCAGTTGGCGGGGCGGCTTCACCTGGCCGGCCACCTCGGCCACGGCCAGCCCGGCCACGAGAGCGACCACGATCAGACGCCGGCGCCAGTCCCTCTGGCCCGGCCGAACCACGATCGCCAGGACCACGATCAGGGCGCCGCATGAGCTGAGCGCGCCGAGCTGGTCGACGTCGGTTCCCGGGTCGGTGATTCGCAGCTCATGCTGCCCGGCCGGCACGGTGACCTGGATGATCCCGCGCGGCAGCGCGGTGCCGATCGGGACCGACTTGCCGTCGATCGTCGCTCGCCAGCCAGGATAGGCCAGGCGGTCGAGCAAAATGGTGGCGGGACGCGCCGCGTCGGATCGGGCATCGAACGTCAGCGGGCCCGACCAGAGCGCGGTGAGGCGAGCTGACACCGACGCTGGAACCGTGTCCACCGCCGCTGCCGCGTTCTGAAAGAACGTGGCGCGAACCGACGCCGGCAGGTAATCTCCCTGGGTGTTGCCGACGATCAGCCGGGACTGACTTTCTTCGCTCCAGATGGTGGGCAGGTTGACCTCGGACTCCCGCAGCGGCGCCGACTGCCGAGGTAGACGCGCGAGGCTGGCATCGGCGAGCAGGAACACCGCCGCCACGGCCAGGCACGTCCCGACGACCCCGACCGGCCCTGGCCCGATGGCAGAGCGCGCGATCCGGAGGGCACGCTCGCCACGATCCGCGGCGAAGCTACCGAGAAGTAGGGCGCTCAATAGTCCGATGTAGCTGGAGAGTCGGGTTTGATACTGGATGAAGCGCGCCAGGGGAAGGTGATCCCAGACGGCCACCGAGCCGCTTTGTTGCATCCAGAGCAACAGGAACGTGCCAACCGCCGCGAAGAGCAGGAGCGCCAGGCGATTCGGTCGGACCAGCGCGACCCAGAGGACCGCGAAGATCGTCAAGACGAACTGGGCAAGACCAAGGTTGTACATGGCTCCGGCCCGGGGAAGCAAACGGTAGTCATAGGTCCAGCGGTGCTGGACGAGCTGATTCAACGGCAGGAACTCGCGGTGAAAGTCGAACTGTCCGGCGGTGAGCGCGACCGTGTTGACCTCGCCGAGCTGGGCCAGGACCGGCAGCCAGTACACACCACTGAGTGCCAGCCCGAGGATTCCCGCCACGGCCAGCCAGACGACCGTAGCTCGGGACGCCTGGCGGACCGTGGAGATCACGAGAAAACCCAGGAGCAGTGGCGCCGCGAACAGCGCGGTGATGTTGTGGGCGAGGATCAGCGCGCCAAGCGCGACGCCAGCCACCGCGGACGAGCCGGCGCCTGGCTTCCGGGTGACGCGCCAGATGCCCCAGAACGCGAAGGGCAGCGCGGCCTGGGCGACCGCCTCCGCCAGGTCTCCGCCAACGTAGACGTCGAGGAGGCGATACGGCACGTACACGTAGGCGACCGCCGAGGCCATCGCCGCGCGCCAGCCGAAGAGGTCGCGCGCCAGCAGATAGGCGCCGACGGCGGAGGCCAGCACGGCCACGGCAAAGCTGGCTTTCAGCGACGCGATGTAGCCGAGGCCGAGCACGCGAAAGGCTTCGCCGAGATACAGACCCAGCGGAGCGTAAAACGTGAAGGTGGCGTAGCCGTAGCCGTAGTCGAGGGCGAGGTGGGGAGCGATCCAGGGCAGGAGCTCGCCCGCGCGAAAGGTCCGGTCGAAGTCCAGCAGGCGCGCCAGGTGGTACGTGGCATCGTAGGTGCCGTCCTGGAGCCCGCGATTCAGGAGCGGCTGGATCGCCGGGATGCTCGCGACCAGGACGATCGCCAGGCGGAGCGCTTCCGCCGGCGCGGATCTCTGGCCGACCCCCGACCCGCGCGGGCCGCTCAGCATCCCGTCCTCCGACCCATGCGTCAATCACCTCACTCGGCTTATAATCGAGCTCGTGGACATGCGCCCTGCGTCGCACCCGCTGGTGGAGGTCGAAGGCTTCACCGGGCCGCTCGACCTCCTGGCTCGGTTGATCGAGCGGCGGGAGCTCGACGTCTTGACGATTTCTCTGGCCGCCGTCACCGAGCAGTACCTGGACCACCTGGCACGGCTACAATTGCGCGATCCGGAGCACCTTTCCGCGTTCCTGGTCGTCGCGGCGAAGCTCCTGCTGATCAAGTCGAGCCTGCTCCTCCCAAAATCGCCGCGCCGAGCGACGAATGGCGATGTCGCGCCGGACCCGACCGACCTGACGGTGAGGCTTCAAGAATACCAGAAATATCGCCAGGCAGGCCGATGGCTGGCCGCCCGCGACGCGGCCGGGTCGCGAAGCTACGTTCGGCCACCGGTGACCTATCGCCCGGCGGTCGCCATTCGCCCCGATCCGATCGACCCCGCGCTCCTTCAGGCGGCGATGATCCGCGCCCTGCGCCGTCCGAAGGCGGAGCCGGATCCGACGCCGGTCGCGGTCGAGCCCCGCCTGAGCGTGGCCGACGCGCTGGGCCTGCTGCAAGGCGCGCTCGATCGTTTCGCGACGGTGCGATTTGCCGATCTGCTGACCGACCGGGCCGATCGCGGGCGCTACGTGGCGTTGTTCCTGGCGATTCTGGAGGCCATTCGACAGGGACAGATCGCCGTGACCCAGGACGGGCGCTTCGGCGAGATCGAGATAACGCGGAACGAGGCGGCCGGCCGCCGATCCGATTCAGCTCCCCGCTGACTTTCGGGCGCTCGCCAGGGCCAGGTCGATCGAAGCCACCTGTTTGGCCCAGGTCCAGGAGGTCAGCACATTCTGGCGCGCGGCAGACCCGAGGCGCCGACGCAACGAATCATTCCCCAACAATCGAGCGACCTGGGCCGCCATCGCCCCGACGTCGCCGGGGGTCACCAGGAGGCCGCTTTCACCGTCCCGAATGTACTCGCGGGCCTGGCCGACGTCGTCGGCGACGACCGGCACCCCGGCCAGCAGCAGATCGACAAGTTTCATCGGACACTTCGTCCGATTGAGAAGATTGTCGTCGAGCAGGTACACGGCGACGTCGGCGGCGGCGAAGTAGGCCGGAAGCCGGTCGGGAGCCACCCAGCCCACGACTCGAGCCGCGTCCCCGAGACCTCGCTCGCGGGCGAGGCGAGCGAACTCCCTCTCCTCGCCGCGGAGCCCCTGTCCAACCACGACCAGTCGCGCGGTCGGAACCCGGGCGCGCGTCGCTGCCAGGAGGTCGACGAGGCGGCCGGGACAGAATTCGACGAAGCGGGTGTAGGCAAGGATGGTTGGAGCGCCCGGTAGGCCAGCCGGTTGCTGGCCGGGCCGGCCCTCGGCCGCTGCCCAGCCCGGCGAGGCCGGCGACGCCGCGTTCGGCGCGTAGATCGCCCGCGCGCCGCTTTCCGCGGCGAGCTGTTCGAGCGCGCGGCTCGCCACGGTCACGACGTCGGCGTGGCGGAGGCTCCATCGCTCCTGCCCGGCGATCACCCAGCGTTCCCACGCCGGGTGCGGGTCGCGATCGGCCCAACCCCCCTTGCCCTCCCAATCGTCGGTGTCGAGGGCGATGACCGCCCCGGTCAGCCTCGCCTGACGCAGGGCCCAGAAGACGAACAGGGTCAGCCCGGCGAATCCAATTGGCTTGAACAGGTACACGGCGTCCGGGCGAAGCCACCGGACGGCCCAGACGATCCGCAGACCGTGCCAGAGATATCCGACGACCGATGATCGCCTCACCGGCGGTCGCACCGAGATCAGCCGAACGTTGTCGTCGCTTGGAACGAGCGCGCTCGGCGACGCCTCGTGGGGCATCACGACGGTGAGAGAATGGCCGGCTCGGGCGAGCTCGCGGGCGATCGGCAGCGCGCGTGACGCCATGGTTGCCTTGCGGTAGAGCCCGAAGTTGCCGACGACGACGATCCTCATCACGCGCTTACTGTAGCGGGGAGCGCGCCGGTCCGCAAGCGACGCCGGTTCGATCGTGATATCATACGCCCGGCCCGCCGAGCGTGAAGCGAAGCGCTCCGCCGGGTCGGCTGGCAAGCGCTTTGCCGTGGGTGAGGGTAGCGGGCAACCGCTTCGACGAGCCCGGCAGGCTCGAGGGGGAGACATGCGCTGGAACGTACCGGTTGTGATCTTGTTGGCAATCGTCGCGGCCCTGGCGGGCGCCGCTCGACCCAGCCCCGTCACCGCCGAGCCGCTGGCCGCGACGAATCTGCTCGACGAGATGTCGCTTGCCAGCTCGTCGCGCGGCCTGGCGTCGGTGTACACGGTCCAGACCGGAGATAGCCTCGAGGGAATCGCCGACCTGCTCTCCGTGGATACCCAGACGCTGCAACAATTGAACGACCTTTCGGACCCCAGCGCGCTGCAAGCCGGCATGGTGCTGGTGGTGCCGGACGTGCCGACCCGCCCGGTGAAGTACGGCGTCGTTCGCGAGCAACCCCATCCGAACGGGGCGGCTCCCGCGTTCATCTGGCCGGCGATCGGTCCAATTACGACGAAGTTTGGCGTTCCGGGTAGCGATTGGGTCGGTGGCTTCCACATGGGGCTCGATATTGGCGCGCCGTACGGCGCGCCAATCGTCGCGGCCGCCGCGGGCTCGGTCGAAGAGGCGAACGGGGATAACTCCCACGGCTACGGCAACCACGTCCTGATCTCGCACGGCTTCGGCTACGAAACGCTCTACGCCCACATGTCGCGCATCGTCGCCCGGGCTGGCGAGCGCGTCCAGCAGGGGCAGATCATTGGCTACGTTGGTCAGAGCGGCTACGCCTTCGGTCCGCACCTGCACTTCGAGGTGCGGCGCGACAGTACCAAGATCGATCCCGAGCCGTTACTTCCGTCACGCTGAGCCTGGCGATCCGGGTCAGCCGCGATCCGGCGGACGCGATCGGTCAGGACGCGAAGGCCGAGGTGACGGCATTGACGATGGCGTCGTCGGATGCCATCGTCAACGCGTCTCCGCTCGCAACGGGATCGAGGACGTCGCAACCCCAGCGGCGCAGGGTCTCGGCCGATTCCCGCGCGCGGGGGTGATCCCACAGCGGAGCATTGGTCGAGATCGCGACGACGACCGGAGTCTGGCGGCCAATCGCCTCGCTGGCAATCGAGAGCGCCAGACTATCGGCGATTCCCTGCGCGAGCTTGTTCAGCGAATTGAAGCTGCAAGGCGCGACGAGCACGACTCCCCGGGGCGGCCGGGGCAAGATGCTGGCGTCGAAATAGCTCTCGACGATCTGGTGGCCGGGCACCAGGGCGAGCTCACGCGGACTGACGACTCGACTCGCGTTGGGCGTCAGAACCGTGAGCACCCGCGACCCCGCGACCAGTCGGGGAAGCAGGGCTGGCACCCGGCGCGCGGTTGCCGCCCCGCTGACGATCAGATAGAGGGTATCGAGCGCCACCGAAGGAACGGCGATCAGTTCTGGCGGTCAGGAATGAACAGGTCCTGGCCGACGACGACCTCATCGCCGTCGATCCGCCACTTGTTGGCCTCGAAGATCTTCGTCCAGAGCTCTTCGTCGCCGTATTCGCGCTTGGCGATCGACTTCAGGGTTTCGCGCGGCCCGACCTTGATCGTCTTGCCACTCGGCGGCGGGACCGGCTTCTTCTTGAGTCCTAACGATTCTAAAATGCCCATGACGCCCTCCTCAGCTTTCCTGCGTAGCTTCTGCTGATTTTACCCCAACCCAACAAAATGGCAAGCACCCTGACCGGCACCCGGGCAATCTTTGCGGCTGGGATCGGGCCCGGTTATACTTCCGGCGATGAGAGAATTCAGTCACAGGTCAAGGACAAAGATGATGCGTTCCATGACGCCTGAATCGCGTTTTCTGGCGGCCTGCCATCGGCAGCCGGTGGACCGGACGCCGGTCTGGTTCATGCGGCAGGCCGGGCGCTGCCTGCCCGCCTATCGCGAGCTCCGAGCCCGATACGATATCATGACACTTGCGAAGACGCCCGAGCTCTGCACGGAAGTGAGCTTGATGCCGGTCGACACCTTTGGCGTCGACGGCGCGGTCATGTTCGCCGATATCATGCTGCCAATCGAGGGGATGGGCGTTTCACTGGAGATCCAACCGGAAGTCGGACCAATCATCCATCAGCCGATCCGGAGCCGCGCCGCGGTGGACGCCCTGGAGATCCGCGAGGCCGAGGAGGCCACTCCGTTCGTGTTCGAGGCGGTGCGCATGCTGCGCGGTGAGCTGCGGGACGGTCGCGCCGCGGTGATCGGCTTCTCCGGCGCCCCCTTCACTCTCGCCTGCTATCTGATCGAGGGACGGCCCTCGCGCGATTACGCTCGGGCCAAGGCGTTGATGTTCGGGGAGCCGAGCCTCTGGCACGCCTTGCTCGAGAAGGTCTCCGAGGTCGTGCTTCGCTACCTGCGTGCCCAGATCGCGGCCGGCGCCCAGGTCCTTCAGTTGTTCGATAGCTGGGTCGGCGCGCTTTCCCCCCAGGATTACCAGGAATACGTCCTGCCTCACACCAGGTCGATCTTCGACGGGCTGCGCGATTCGGATACCCCCACGATCCACTTCGGGACCGGCGCGGCGACCCTGCTCGAGCTGATGGCCGAGGCCGGCGGCGACGTTATGAGCGTCGACTGGCGGATCCCGCTTGATGATGCCTGGCGACGGATTGGCGACGGCCGGGGCATCCAGGGCAACCTCGATCCGACGCTCTTGCTCGCGCCGCCCGAGCGCATCGAGCGTGGCGTGCGCGACGTTCTACGCCGGGCCGGTGGGCGCCCCGGCCACGTCTTCAACCTGGGCCACGGCGTGCCAGCCGAGACACCACCCGAGCGGCTGACCCGAGTCGTCGAGACCGTTCACGCCCTGACCGCCCGCGAGGAGGTGGCGGCCGATGGCTGACCGATCCCGAGACCCGATTGGCGTCGTGCTGATGACCTTTGGCTCGGCCGCGACGCCCGAAGAAGTCCCCGCGTACCTGGCGCGCGTCCGCGGTGGGCGCTCGGCGCCGGCCGAGCTGGTTGCCGAGTTTCAACGTCGCTACGAGTTGGTCGGCTGGTCGCCGTTGATCGATCTCACCGGCCGGCAGGCGGCGGCGCTCGAAGCCGAGCTGAACCGTCGCCATCCCGAAGGACCCCGTTACGCCGTGACGATTGGCATGCTCCACTCGCCCCCGTTCGTCGCCGAGGCGATCGGCGACCTCGCCGATCGTGGCGCGCGCGAGCTGATCGCGGTGATTCTGTCGCCGCAGTATTCGCCGTACATCATGGGCGGCTACCACCGGGCGGTCGACGACGCGGTCGCGGCGCTCGCCGCCAACGGCCGAGATCTGTCGGTCCGGGTCGCCGGTCCCTGGTATCGCAACCCCCTGTTCCTGGACGCGCTGACCGATCGGATTCGCGAGGCGCTGGCGCGCTTTCCCGAGGACGTTCGCGGCACCGTGCCGGTCTTGCTCACCTCCCACAGCCTGCCGAAGCGGGTTGTCGAGCGCGAGCCAGAGTATCTCGATCAGATTCAGGAAACGGTTCGTTTGTTGGTCGAGCGGGTCGGTCTTTCCAACGACCGCTGGCAGTTCGCCTACCAGAGCGCCGGTCACACGCCGGAGGAATGGCTCAAGCCGGACATGAAGGATCTTCTCCCCGGACTGTATGACGCGGGGCACCGTCACGTGCTGATGTCGCCGGTCCAGTTCCTGAGCGATCACCTGGAGATCCTCTACGACATCGACGTCGCGGCGCGCGAGGAGGCCGAGCGGCTGGGCATGCGCTTCGAGCGGATCGAATCGCTGAATCTCAGCCCGACGTTCATCGAAGCGCTGGCCGAGGTGGTGGAGGAGACGGAACGTGCCGAGGCTGATCTCTGAAGAAGCCGAACGAATCACGGTGCGGCGGGCCCAACTCAAGGCGCCGGCCGCGCCACCGTTCGATTCGGCCGCCCGATGAAGGTGCGGGACACGATCCGTCTAATCGAGCGAGACGGGTGGTATC
>JBOGTX010000966.1:0-3318 GCA_050695695.1 Chloroflexota bacterium | reverse complement strand
GACGGTCGACCTCGCGGGAGATGCCGATGCGGGGGCGGGTGGCGATCGGTCCGGTTGGTCGGGTGAGCGTGGCGAGCCAGAGCGGGCCGTCGTCGCAGAGGTCGAGGCCGTCGTGGCGCCGGTCGATGCCGAGCGCGGTCGCCAACCGGCCCGGGCCGCGGGCCAGGTCGATCCGCCGCGTCGTGCCTCGCCGAGCTGCCATCTGGTCGATCCCCGCCAGCGGCTCGATGGCGCGCACCAGAACGCCACCGCCGATGCCCGTCGCTTCGCTCGCTACGTTGAAGCAGTACCAGCAGCCGTAGCTGAAGTAGACGTAGGCATGACCGTGCGCCAGGAAGAGCGACCGGTTCCGCCGGGTTTGTCCTCGAAAGGCGTGCCCGGCCGCGTCGCCGACCGGATACGCCTCGGTCTCGACGATGCGCCCCGCCGCTCGGCCCTCCGGAAGGTCGTGGATCAGCGCCTTGCCGATGAGAAAGCGCGCCAGCTCGACGGTGTCGGCCGGAAGATCCGCGCGGCGAAGGCGGTTGATCGGGAGGAGGACGCTAACCGGATCCGGTGCCACGTCCACTCCTCAGACCGAGAGACCGCCGTCGATCATGAACGTCGCGCCGGTGACGTACGACGATTCGTCGCACGCCAGGAACAGAATCGCGTAGGCGATCTCGCTGGGCTCGGCCATGCGCTTCAGGAGCGGGCCGTTCGATCCCTCGGCGCGCATCTCCGCCTCCGCCGCTTCGACCGAGATTCCTTTTGCCTTCGCTCGGCGCCGAACGTGATACATCGTCAGCGTCGGCCCCGGGCAGACCGCGTTGACCCGAATCTTCTGGGTGGCGTGGTCGCACGCCATCGAGCGAGTCAGGGCCAGCACCGCGTTCTTCGTGGCGTCGTACTGAGCCATGTTCTTGCGTCCGACGATCGCGTTCGCCGACGACACGTTGACGATGCTGCCGCCGCCCCCGCGGGCCAGCTCGGGAATCGCGAACTTGGAGCAGTACGCGGTCGCGAGCAGGTTGACCCCGATGATGAAGCTCCAGGTCTCGGGAGTGGCTTCGGTGATCGGTCCCCAGACCCGAACGCCCGCGACGTTCACCAGCGCGTCGAGGCGCCCGAATCGCTCGACCGTCGCCTTGATCGCCCGTTCCGCTTCCGCCTCGTCGGTCAGATCCGCGCCAATCGCGACCAGGCGCTCACCGCCAGGATCGATCGTCCGGGCCACCCGGTCTGCCTCGTCCCGGTCACGGTCCACGACCGCGACTCTGCCGCCTTCTTCGTCAACGAGGCGAGCCACCGCCTCGCCGATCCCTCCGCCGCCCCCGGTCACCAGGGCGACCTTTCCCGCCATGCGCTCGCTCATCCGAACACCCCCTTTGAAGACATTCGCCGCTCGTCCTGAGGTTGCCACCCACCGCCGATCCAGGGCGGCGCGATGGAATGAAGAGATCATACACGGTCGGGCGGTAGCATCACTGACAGCGCGTGGCGGCTATGCGATAATCGGTGCCGGAATGGCCCGTCGGAGGCGCGCGTTCAGGCTGGGGCGCACCCCGGAGCATCGACGATGGCTCCATGGGCGGGACCGTGCGAACGAGAATCGGTTGATTGAAAGAAAGGATAAGGTTCCGATGCAACACGTCGCGCCGGAGACGGTTGGCTTCTCCGCGACACGATTAGGACGCGTCGAGCTGGTCATGCGGCGCCTGGTCGATCAGGGCACGATGGCCGGGGCGGTGACGCTGATCGCGCGCCAGGGCAGCATCGTCCACGTGCGGAGCCACGGTATGCTCGACCGAGAGTCCGGGACGCCGATGCCGCCCGACGCGATCTTTCGGGTGTATTCGATGACCAAGCCGGTCACCGCCGTTGCCACGCTAGCCCTCTTCGAGGAAGGGCACTTCCTGTTGGACGACCCGGTCTCCGACTTCATCCCGGCGTTTGCCCGGACCCGGGTCTTCGCCGGAGAGACCGCCCAGGGGATCGATGCTGGCGCGCTCGAGCGTCCGATCACGATTCGCCACCTTTTGATGCACACCTCGGGCCTGCCCTACGGCAATCCAAACGGCACGCGGTGCAGCGGATCTACGCGCGGGAAGAAATCTCTCGGAAGGACGAGGCCCTCGAAGTATGGGTGGACCGAGTCGCCAAGCTTCCGCTCGCCCACCAGCCGGGCGCCGCCTGGACCTATGGTATCTCGCACGACGTGCTGGGTCGTCTGATCGAGGTCGTGTCGGGAATGCGGTTCGACGCCTTTCTTCAGGAACGGATCTTCGAGCCGCTCGGGATGGTCGACACCGGGTTCGTCGTTCCCGCCGAGAATCTGGCGCGCCTGGCGACGGTGTACGCGCCTGACGAGTCCGGTGGCCTTCGCCGTTCCGGGGCGCCGGGGCTGGATCGCTCCGAGCCGCGGGCGTTCCTTTCCGGCGGGGGCGGTCTGGTCTCCACGGCCGGGGATTACGCGCAGTTCTGTCAGATGCTGCTGAACGGGGGAACGCTGGGCGGCACCCGAGTGCTGGGCGCGAAGACGATCGAGCTGATGACCGCGACCCAGATGCCGCGCGACCAGATCCCGTTCGTGCCGGCAACCTGGCCCTTCCGCCATGGGTACGGGATGGCGCTGGGGGTGCGAACGCTGATCGACGTCGCCCAGTCGGGCATTCCGGGGACGGCCGGCACCTACACCTGGCAGGGCGCGGCCGGCACGGATTTCTGGATCGACCCGGCCGAGGAGCTGTTTGGCATCCTGCTAATCCAGGTGCTGCCCGGCCCGCACCGGCCCGGCGAAGTGCTGCGCGTGCTGACCTATCAGGCGCTGGACGAGTAGTCACCGCCAGATTTTACGGACCATTGCCCATCGCTTCACCATAAGTTAACATAACAGTCCGACAATCGCGAGAGGACGATACCCGGGGAAGGGATGCTCTTCAGCGCGGGGGTCGCCTGGCGCCTCTGATTACTTTCCGCTTCTCCTGGAGGTCTTCTTGTCTCTACCCCTTTTCCCGCCAATTCGCGGGGTCGTGGCGCGCGTCGATCCGCTGGCTCGCGCCCGGCGCATCGCCCCCGGACTTCGGGCCGGCGCGGTCGCGCTGACGCTCTGGGCGGTCGCCACCGGTCCCGCGTTCGCGGCTCCCCTGATCACTCCGGCGGCAGGTCCGGCCGCGCCACCGGCTGGCGTTGTGACGAGCGTCCCGGTGCCGGCGGCGCCACTGCCCGGGCCGTCGAGCGCGGGCTCCGCCGCGACCTGTCCGTCGTTCGCGATCGACGCCAATGGGAACACGGTGCGCACCCTTGGGGCGTGTCCTCCACCCGCGCCGCCGGCGCCGG
>JBOGTX010000965.1:0-2317 GCA_050695695.1 Chloroflexota bacterium | reverse complement strand
CGGCGGCTGCTGACGCTCTGGAACGTCTACTCGTTCTTCGTCACCTACGCGAACATCGATCGCTTCGATCCGAACGCCGCGAAGGTTCCGGTGCCCGATCGGTCGCCGCTGGACCGCTGGATCCTTTCGCGGCTGCAGGAGGTGACCGTGGCGGCGAATCGTGGCATCGCGGGCTACAACCCCGCCGATGCGACCCGCCGACTCGAAGGCTTCTTCGAGGATCTCTCGAACTGGTACCTGCGACGAAGCCGCCGGCGTTTCTGGAAGAGCGAGGCTGACACCGACAAGGCCGCGGCCTACCAGACGCTGCACGAGACGCTGGTCCAGTTGACCGGACTCCTCGCGCCGATCGTTCCGTTCCTGTCGGAGGAGCTGTATCAGAACCTGGTGCGAACGGCAGACTCCCAGGCCCCGGTGAGCGTCCATCTCTGTCCCTATCCTCAAGCGGAGGAGGCGCTGATCGACGAGCAGCTACTGCGTGATACCGCGCTGCTGCGAGCCGTCGTCGAGCTGGGGCGGGCGGCGCGCAATCAGGCGGCGTTGAAGGTTCGGCAACCGCTGGGCGAAGTTCTGGTCAAGCTGCCGGACCCGGCCGAGCGGCCGGCGCTCGAGCGGCTGGCCGGACAAATCCAGGACGAGCTGAACATCAAAGCGGTGAAATTCGTCGACGACCTTGGCGATCTGGTCAGCTACGCGGTGAAAGGCAAGCCGCAGTTGCTTGGGCCCAAGTACCAGCGCGAGCTGCCAAAGGTCATGAGCGCGCTCAAGGGCGCGAATGCCGCGGCGGTGGCGCGGGAGGTCGAGGCGGGTCGATCGGTGACGCTCGACGGCTTCACCTTGACGCCGGAAGAGGTCGAGGTAACGGTGTCCGATCGGCCGGGGCTGAGCGTTTCCAACGAGAACGGGCTTGCCGTCGCGGTGACGACCGAGCTGACGCCGTCGCTCGTCGAGGAAGGCCTGGCGCGCGAGCTCGTCCACCGGATCCAGACGATGCGTAAGGCGGCGGGCTTCAACATCGAAGACCGGATCACGACGTACTACGAGACGTCCGATCCGGCGGTGGTGCAGGTGTTCGAGCGCTTCGCGCCGTACATGAAGCAGGAGACGCTGTCGCGCGAGCTCGAGCGCGGCGCCGGGCCAGCCTCCGCCTACCGCGAGCTGGTGGGCCTGGACGGGCATCGCTTCACCCTGGCGGTCAGCCGATGAGCGAGCGCGTGCTGGTGACCGGCGGGGCGGGCTACGTCGGGAGCGCCGTGGTCGAGGCGCTCCGGGCGGCCGGTCACCGGGTCGCGGTGTTCGATAACTTTTCCACCGGCCACCTCGGAGCGCTCGCCGACCTCGAGGTGGAGCTGGTTCGCGGCGACCTGGCCGACCGCCCGAGTGTCGACTCCGCGCTGGTGGGCTTTCGGGCCGACGCGGTGGTCCACGTCGCCGGCTCGATTCAGGCTGGCGAGTCGATGAAGGATCCGGGGACGTACTACCGCAACAACGTCGTCAACTCGGTCAACCTGCTCGATGCGATGGTGGCGCGTGGGGTTGAGCGGTTCATCTTCTCGTCGTCGGCGGCGGTGTACGGCGATCCGGCCCGGGTCCCGATCGAGGAGGACGACCCGGTCGCGCCGGTCAATACCTACGGCGAGACCAAGCTCGCGATCGAGCGCGCCGCGACCTGGTACGGCCGGGCCCACCAGATTCGCTCGATTTTCCTCCGCTACTTCAACGCGGCGGGTGCGACTTAGCGCCTGGGGGAGAACCATCAGCCGGAGACCCACATCATCCCGCTCGTCTTGCGGGTGCCGCTCGGCCAGGCGGCGAGCGTGCCGGTCTTCGGCACCGACTACCCGACCCCCGATGGAACGGTGATCCGCGACTACGTCCACCTCGCCGACCTTGCCCAGGCCCACGTCCTGGCGCTGGCCGCGGTCGGCCGCGCATCGGGCGCCGTCGAAACCGCGCGGGCCTTCAATCTGGGAAGCGGGAGCGGCTTTTCCGTCCGCCAGGTCGTCGAGACCTGTCGACAGGTGACTGGCCAAGCGATTCCGTCGGTCGATTCGCCCCGGCGCCCCGGTGACCCGGCCGTCCTGGTGGCGAGTCCCCAACGGGCCATCGACGCCCTTGGCTGGGCGCCAACCCACGGAGATCTTCACTCGATCGTCGCTTCGGCCTGGGCATGGCACCAGCGCCACCCGAATGGGTACCGAGACTGAGCGGGGGAGTTTGGACCACGAAGGACGCGAAACGCCGCGAAAAGCCACGAAAACACTCCGGGGAGCCAATCTCAGCTTTCGTGCCCTTTTTCGTGGCCTTTCGCGCGCTT
>JBOGTX010000964.1:0-6276 GCA_050695695.1 Chloroflexota bacterium | reverse complement strand
CCACCGCACGCCGCGAGTAGCGGCACCGCGAGGATGCCCAGTCCGCCGAGCAAGGTGCCCTTCAAAGCTCCGCGACGGGAGACGCGTCGAGAGATTTCCTGCATCTGCTTCTCCTTTGCTATCCAATCCCGAACCGTCCTCGCCATGCCGTGGCCGGCGCCTCGGTTGCCTCTTCCGGGGCGTCGACCGCTCCTGACGAGTTCATCATCACGTGTATAATACTGACCATGTCTATCCAAGCGGCGGTCAGTTGGCCAAAAGGCGGACATGGGGCGGACAGAGACGCGGATCGGGCTAGCGCGTGACGAGGACCTTGACCAGTGGCTCCAGGGGCTCGACGAATGCCGTGCCCAGAGCGTGCGGATCCTCGGCGGAGTTCAGATCTGTCTGAGCTGGCTTCTGATCGTTCCTTTCCTCGTCGCGCTTGCTGGTCTTGGTTGGGTTTCCCTCGCGCTTTTCGTCGGTGCTGTCGGCTCCCTGATCCTCCTGCCGAGGAGCTATCGGGCCGGCGCGATCGTGATCTGCGCGTCCCAGCTTGTCGCCGCGGTCCTCGCGGTGCGGACGCTCGATCTGGGGGTGACCCAGTGGACTCTGGCGCTGGCCGTGGCCGCGGCAACCGCCTTGCTTGGCTTTCGCTGGGGTCTCGCCGAGGCGGCGCTCGTCTCCTGCTTCTTGCTCGTCACGGATGGGGCGTCGACCCCCTGGGCCAGCGCCGGTTTTCTCAGCGGGATGGCCATGACCTGGTCGGCGTTCTTCGTCGTCTGGTTGGGCCTGCGGCCCCTGCAACAGACGGTCGGCTGGGCGATGACCAGCCACCAGGAGGCCCGGCGGCGAGCGGAGGAAGCCGAGCGTCATCGTGGCGAGCTTGGACGAACGGTCAAGAGCCTGCATGACACCCACGAGCGGCTGGAGCGCCTGACCGTCGAGCTCGACCGCGCCCGCCAGGCCGCGGAACACGCCCGAACGCTCAAGGCGCGCTTCGCCGCCTACATCAGCCACGAGTTGCGGACGCCGCTCAACCTGATCATCGGGTTCAGCGAGATGATGGTGATGGCCCCGCACACCTACGGCGAGGATGTGCTTCCGGCGGCCTATCGGGGCGACATCAACGCGGTCTATCAGAGCGCGCGCCACCTGTCGACCTTGATCAACGACGTCCTCGACCTCAGCCAGATCGATGCCCATCGGATGGCGCTCGATCGCGACGACGTGGTGATCCGCGACGTGATCGTGGAGGCGGTCGCCACCATCGACGCCGCCTACTCCGAGAAGGGGCTTTGGATCAAGGTCGACGCTCCTGAAGGTTTACCCCCGCTGTACATCGATCGGACGCGCGTGCGCCAGGTGTTGATCAACTTGCTGGGGAACGCGCTCCGCTACACCGATCGCGGCGGGGTCTCGATCTCGGCATCGCTCGTCGGCACCGAAGTCATCGTCGCGGTCGCCGACACCGGAATTGGTATTCCGCCCGAGGAGCTTCCCCGGGTCTTCGACGACTTCCGCCGGGTCGACCGTCCGGAGGGCGACGACGAGGGAAGCGGCCTCGGTCTGGCGATCGCGCGGCGGTTCGTCGCGCTGCACGGCGGCTGGATGCGGGCCGAGAGCGTGCCAGGCGCGGGCACCACGGTCAGGTTCGCCCTGCCCGCCGACCACGCCTTCTCGCTGTCCCCATCCGCCGGCGAAGCGATCGATCGCGCCGCCACCTCATTGGCCGGCTTGCCGGTCGTCGCGGTGATCGCGGATGATCCGTGGCTGCTGCGCACGTCGCGGCGGTATCTCGATGGCTACCGCGTGATGACCGTTCCCGATCGAGTGAGCCTGACCGAGCGGCGCTGGCAGCGCGAGGGGATCGTGGCGCTGGTCGTCTCGGCGCCGAGCGACGAGGCTGGCTGGGGCGAGCTTCAGGTGGCGTCGCGGGCGGCCGGAACCGTGCCAATCATCTGTTGCTCGCTGCGCGGCGGCCGGGAGGCGATCAGTAGCCTCGGGGTCGAAGACTACGTGGACAAGCCATTCACCCGAGAACGGATCGCCCAGGTGCTCGATCGGCATCGGATTGGCCGCCGAACGCGGAACGTTCTCGTCATCGACGACGATCACGAGATGGTTCGTCTGTTGACGCGGATGATCCACTCGATCTCGCGCCGGTTCCGCGTTCTCAAGGCATTCGATGGGCCCATGGCGCTCGAGATTATGCGGCAGACGCGGCCGGATCTGGTGCTCCTGGACTTGCTGATGCCCGGGTTGGATGGCTACGGAGTGCTGCAGCGCATGCGCTCGGACGACGCGCTTAAGGACGTACCGGTCGTCATCGTGACCGCGAAGGGGCTCGAGGACGACGCGATCGTCGCGGGAATGTTCGGCCTGGTGCGGACCGGAGGGTTCCCGGCCGGCGAGCTGATGCGCTGCCTCCAGGCGACCCTGGATAATCTTAACTCCCAGGGGTCATCCGAACTTCGGATAGCGCTCGAAGCAGCGCCGCCTGATTGATTGGCTTGGCGAGAAAGGCAGCCGCGCCGAGCGACTGCGCGAGATCGCGCTCCTTGAGTACCGAGCAGACAACCACCGGAATGTGCTGGGTACGCGGCTGGGCACGCAGGGTTTGGAGCACTTCCCAGCCGTCTTTCGAAGGCATCATGACGTCGAGGGTGATCACGTCGGGCTGGAGCTCCTGGGCCAGCGCCAGCGCGTCCTCCGCCGTGTTCGCCTCGCGGATGACGTAGTCGCTTCCTCCCAGGTATCGCTTCAGCAGACGGAGCATTCCCGGATTATCGTCAACCAACAGAACGGTCGTCGGACGGGAGGTCGGCGCGCTGAACGAGACCCGCAGCTCGGTCTCGGTGACCTGGTCGGCGATCGTGATTCCGTGGGGCATGGCCAGCTTTTTCGCGATCGCCAGGCGGCCCCCGAACCGCGCGTTGGAGTCCGCGGCGGGACGCTCGGCCCGCCGGGCGACGATCGAGACCGAGACGAGATCACGGTCGACCTCGACCGAAACGAGGATCTGACTATCCAGCGCGGCGAGATCGATCGCGCCAACCAGGAGTCCCAGGACGACCTGTCGAATCGCGGTGCGCTCGGCCGAAATCGACGAGTCGACCGACGGTAGCCGCGTCACGAGGCCGATCCGCTTGTCCTGGGCGAGATTGGCGACCGTCTCGAGCGAGCCGATCACGACGTCGGCCAGATTGGTCGGGCCGTGCGGCTCGATCGCGCCGATCCGTTCGACTTCCTTCCGCAAGCCGATGTCGCGCGTCTCGTTGACCCGGGGCAGGGTTGGTGCAGCTGGCTCCGGCCGCGAATGTTTCTCCGCCTCCGGTCCGAGCCGCTGCCGCAAGAGCGCCGCGATCGCCTCGACCGCCTCGCGATTGTCCCGCCGGGCTTGCCGCTCGCTGACCCCGAGCTCCTCGGAGATCTGCGCGACGGTGGCCGACTCGATGTATCGCATGAAGGCGTGGCGATAGCGACGCCAGAGCTGACTGTGCGGCGGGGTGCCAGGAGGTGGCTTCAAGCGGTCGATCGTTTCGACGAGAGAGCGGTGGAGCGTGGCCCCGCGATGCCAGCCCTCACCGATGCCGTCGATGACCGTGGCGAGCGACGTGTGCTGAAGAAAGACGTAGTCGTAGAGATGCTCGAGCGCCTCTTGAACGTCGGCGGTGAAGGAGTCGCGGCCCAGACCGGGCGGCGCCGGACGAGGGGCAGGCGCGATCGAGCCGTCACCGATCGGCGAAGATTCTTGATTTTTGAAGCGCATACCCTCGACCCGATCGCCGGCGCGGGGCCAGCGCCGTCGCTCAGTTGGTCACGCCCAACCCTCGGCCGCCGACGCCCAGGCTTCCGTTCACCGCCTCGAATGGCGTGGGATTGGCGCGAAACAGGACGCGGGAAACGATGAGGTCCTGTTGATCGGTTCGGAGCGCCCCGGCGGAGTTCTCGGGCCCCGAGTCCAGGAGGAAGATGCCCTCCGAGACGAGGAAGTCGATCCAGCAGCCAGCCTCTTCGAAGGAGGCCCGGAGGGTATCGGCGACTGCCGACTGAAAGACCGTTCGCGAAACCGCGGGCCGATTGACGAGCATGTTTGCGAGGCGACGAATCAGCGCGTCACGTAACGCGATCAGCCCGGCGACCCGCGGCTCGTCGCGGTTGATCCTCGCGACGGTCGTGGTGCCCCCGGTCTTCAAGTTTGGAATCTGTTCGACGGTCAGATACTCGCGCTCCTGGGCCAGCGCGATTGCCTGTTTGGCATCCTGCCGGGTCAACGTGGCAAGGGGCGACGATCCGGTTGCCACCGGCCCGGCCATGCGGTTCAGTAACTGAGAAAGCGCCATCCAGCCGAAGTGCGGGTGTCGATCCAGGAAATTGGCGAGGCGAACCACCGAGAAGTCGCCCGCCCTCATCAATCGCTCCTGGTCGGTCTCGAGGTCGGCACGGTTTGGCTCGTCCCATGCCCCCGGCACCTGCCGCAGGAGCGTCACCGTGACGCCTTCCTTGCGAAAGTGAGGGACCTGCTCCGCCTGGAGATAACCGGCCTCGACAAGCCAGGTGAGCCAGTTCTTGGCCTGGACGTCGGTGAGCTGGAGCTGAGAATCGTTGATCAAGCGATCGACCACGACGCCAAAGGCCAGGCCACGCCCGCCGATCGGAACGATCTCCCCCACCCGATTCTTGATCGCCCAGGCGCGCTCGACCAGTGGCAGGCGCTCGTTCAGATGGAAGCGGCGCGCGATGCGACTGGAATCGGCTGGATCGTCGACGATCTCCTCGCGGAGCACCAGCGTCTCCTTCGCGTGGGAAAGCCAGGCCAGCTGTTCTTCTCGCGTTTGTCCGAAGATGCCGGTCTCGTCGAGAAAGCCAAGGAAACGGACGAAGGTGATAAACGACCACGATCGCGCCTGCAAGTATCGAGCAAGGTGAATGGCCAGCGCCTCGAGCCGGCTGACGTCATTGCCAACCGGCGGATCGCGCGCGTCGATGGGTTGCACGAGTCCGTCGAGCGCCGAGTCCTCGTCCTCCGGCGTCCGATCCATCACCCCGAGTATCTCGTCGATCCAGGCGACGCCGGTCGCGTTTTGCGCCAGGAGCTGGTTGGTCGCGCCGTGAACCCCCCAGACGAAGACGCGCTTCTGCCGTCGGAGGAGAGTGTCCAGAACCGTCAGGTATCCTCCGTCACCGGTGACGAGCACGTAGGTATCGACGTCCTCGTACTCATCGTCTTCCAGGACGTTGCGAATCGCATCGCTGAGCTTCAAGTCGGCGTTGTTGCGCCCGGTGAGGTTATAATCCACCTGATAGCGTAGCTTGAGGTACTCTTTGACCTGCCCGGCCGGCAGTCGCTCCCAGTCGGCCACGGCGAGCGCGACCTTGACCCAGCCAATCTCCTCGGCGGTGGAGCGAATCTGTGCCGCGAGCGGTTTTGGCTCGACCTTCCGACGCGCCCTGGCCTGGAGGTCGGGAGGAAGGGACCGAACCAGCTCGTTGAGCGCGATGTAGACGTTTTCGTGGTCGACGAACATCGCGACGGTGTGCGCTTCCTCGGAGTCGTGCTGGCGCGAGCGATAGGGGAGGTGGTTTGCCGACCAGAGCAGCTCGTCGGTTTGGGCGTCGTTCAGGTCGAGCGCGCGGGCAAGGTCGAGAACGAGCCGTCGCTCGGGCATCCGGAAATCTCCCCGCTCGATCTGAGCGATGGCATCGGGCTCGACGCCGATGGCCTGGGCAAGCGTGGTCGCGGTCCGACCGGCGCTCTTTCGCAAACGGGCCAGGGTATCCCCAAACTCCACGGAACTACCTCCCACTAGTCTGACCTGATGCTAGCCCGTCACGAGTTCGCGGACACTATAGCATCGCTCCCTTGGGCTTGTCCATCCGACGGTTTCTCGTTCTTTCGCCCGGCGAGACAACAAGTTTCTTGCCAACAGCGCTGGACCTCCCCGGGCGGGGTATAATGGTCTGGTCGTCACCGTCGACGCGGCGCGTCCACGGGGCGTCGAGCGAGCGGGCTGAGGTGAAGATGTGAGTGAACGGTCGATGGCCCGTTCTCGCCTGGAAGGAGTGCCGCTGCTCTTTCGAGGCAAGGTGCGGGATATCTACGATCTTGGGGACCGGCTGCTGTTAGTGGCCACCGACCGAATTTCGGCGTTCGACGTGGTCTTGCCGACCCCAATTCCCGATAAGGGCGCGGTGCTGACCCAACTGAGCGCCTTCTGGTTCCGACAGACCGGGTCGATCGTCGCCAATCACTTGCTGAGCGTCGACCTCGACGAGTTTCCCACGGTCGTTCGC
>JBOGTX010000963.1:0-6293 GCA_050695695.1 Chloroflexota bacterium | reverse complement strand
AAATTGGCGGTCCGCTCGGCTCTTCGGGCGCTCGGAGAATGGCGAAGAGGCCGTCCCAGAGCGAGTCCGGGATCGCGTCGCGCTCGCCGGGATAGCAAAATTCGAAGAGATTCAGGTAGGCGAGCAGGAGCTCGGGATAAGGGCTCAGGCGCTCCCGCAGGCGCTGCCAATCGATCGTCCGATGAGCCGAGCGAATGAGGTGGACGATGTCGGAGCCGTCAAAACGGTGTCGGGACGCGACGAACGCCTTTGACCAGATCAGGTCCGCCGGCGCCGCGAAGAGGGTCGCGACGTCGAAGAGGTAACCGGGCAGCCCGTCCTGTCGCCACGACCCGTCGATGGCATACTCGCCCTGCGCGAAGTGGTGGACGAGATCGATCTCGGTCCCGCCCAGCGAGATGCGCGCCTGCATGGCGTCTCGCCCCAGCAGGCGCCCCCCGTGCTGGCACAGGGCCTGCACCCCCCGGTCGACCGACGATGGCTCGACCATCAGGTCAAGGTCAAGCGTCGGGCGCCCGAGCGGGACGTAGTGCTCGACCGCCCAGGCGCCCCCGATCACGAACGCCACCTGGCCCGCCATGAGGGCGCGTAACGCCAACTGATATTCTTTCTTCGCCGACCCGCTGACGATCATCATCATCGCTCCCGGCCCATCTCCACCACGTTGTCGGTTGGCGTGTGCAGAAGACGTGCCGGTCGCGTCTCAAGCGTGAGTGAGCGTCAACGAGCGACTCTCGATCACGTCGCGGGCCATTTTCGCGAAGGCGTCGATCGGTCGAGGACCGAGGTTGTCGCCATCGCGCAGGCGGACCGCGACCGAGTCGGCCGCGACCTCCTTATCCCCGACCACCAGCATGTATGGGATCTTCTGAAGCTGGGCCTCGCGGATCTTGTAATTCACGCGCTCCGATCGGCTATCGACGTCGGTTCGGATTCCCGCCGCGAAGAGTCGCTGACGCGCCTCCTCGCAGAACGGAATGTGTCGATCGGCGATCGGCAGCAGCCGCGCCTGGACCGGAGCGATCCAGACTGGAAACGCCCCGGCGTAGTGCTCGATCAGGACGCCCATGAAGCGCTCCATCGAGCCCAGGATGGCGCGGTGCACCATGTACGGGCGGTGCTGCTTACCGTCCTCCGCGACGTAGGAGAGATCGAAGCGCTCCGGCAGATTGAAGTCGAACTGAATCGTCGTGCACTGCCAGAAGCGCCCGAGCGCGTCACGAATCTTCACGTCGATCTTCGGTCCGTAGAACGCGCCGCCTCCGGCGTCGATCTCGAACGGGATCTGGCGTTGCTCGAGGGCCCGTCTGAGTGACTCCTCGGCGAAGTCCCAGAGCTCTGGCGCGCCCATCGCCTTTTCCGGACGGGTCGAAAGGTACGCCTGGAACTTATCGAAGCCAAACGCGCCCAGAATCTCCCGGGTCAGATCGATGACCCCGAGCACTTCGTCGAAGACCTGATCGGGCCGACAGAAAATGTGCGCGTCGTCCTGTTTGAATCCGCGAACCCGCATCAATCCGTGAAGGACGCCGGCCCGCTCGTACCGATAGCAGTTCGCCAGCTCGCTCAGCCGAATCGGCAGGTCGCGGTAGCTTCGGATCCGCGACCGGTAGATCTCGATGTGAAACGGGCAGCTCATTGGCTTGACGTAATATTCCTGGCCATCGACGTCCATGCCCGGAAAGAAGTTCTCCTTGAAGAACTGCAAGTGGCCGCTTTCCTCGAAGAGGCGCCCCCGGGTGATGTTCGGCGTGAACGTGGCCTCGTAGCCCTTCGCCTCGTGAATTTTTCGCCAGTAGTCCTCGATGACCGTGATCATCCGGCCGCCCTTCGGGTGCCAGAGGACCAGTCCCGGACCGACCGCCTCGGAAAAGCTGAAGAGATCCAGCTCGCGGCCAAGCTTGCGATGGTCGCGGCGGGCTGCCTCCTCGAGCCTGACCAGGTGCGCGTCCAGCTCGGCCTGGGTTGGGAACGCCGTCCCGTAAATGCGCTGAAGCATCGGGCGATGCTCGTTGCCCCGCCAGTAAGCGCCGGCCACGTTGAGCAGCTTGAACGGTCCGATCTTGCCGGTCGATTCGACGTGCGGCCCGCGGCACAGGTCGATGAAGTGGTTCTGCTGGTAGATCCCGACGTGGTCGACGTTCAGATCCCGGATCAGCTCGACTTTGTACGGTTGGCCCCGCTCTTCGAAGAAGCGGATCGCTTCCTCGCTCGGCTTCCCGAACTCGACAAACGGCGCGTTGTTCTTGACGATCTCGCGCATCCGCTCCTCGATGTCCTTGAGATCCTCGGGCGTCAGGGGCCGCGGCAGCTCGAAGTCGTAATAAAACCCGTCCTCGATCGGCGGTCCGATTCCCAGCCTGGCGTCGGGAAACACCGACATGACCGCTTCGGCCATCACGTGCGCGCAAGAATGACGCATCCGCTCGAGATCGTTCATCGCACCTTCTCCTCGCTTTGGCTTCCCAACGGTTAGCCATGAATACTGGCCAACAAAAAACCCGCCCCTCATCTCTGGGGCGGGTCTCAAACCCGTGGTTCCACCCAATTTCGGATCGCCGGCCTCTGACCGGTCACCCGCGCTCGGTGTCCCGCGATAACGGTCGGGATCCGGGTTCGGCTAGACGCTCGATGGCGCGTTCGCCGACCGGCTCACGGGTGGTTTTCGCTGTCGGAGTTGGCGACGCGGGCTTTCAGCCAGTGACCCGCGCTCTCTGTCGCTCGCCAGTCAGCTACTCGTCCCGATCACTGCCAGATTAAATATCGCACGAATTCTACACTCAGCCGGTCGAATTCGCAAGCATAGAGTCAGCCAACCAGAAGCGGCCGATTTTGCCACCGTGCCGCCTCGAGCACGTTCGACAGCAGCATCGCGTTCGTCATCGGTCCGGTGCCCCCGGGGACCGGAGTGATCGCGGCGGCGACGTCGGAGACACTGGCAAAATCGACATCTCCGACGAGCTGACCGTCGACGACGTTCATGCCGAAGTCCAGGACGACCGCGCCAGGGGCGACCATGTCGCCCACGATCGTTGCCGGTCGCCCGACCGCGACGGCGAGAATGTCTGCCTGCCGGGTGAAGCGAGCCAGATCGACCGTGCGAGAGTGACAGATCGTGACGGTCGCGTGCTCGCGTAACAGGAGCATGGCGAGCGGCCGTCCGACGATCTCGCTGCGGCCGACGACGACGGCGTGTCGCCCGGCGACCGCGATTCCCGATCGACGGAGGATCTCGAGCCCACCGAGCGGCGTGGCGGGAACGAAGTGACGACCGCGCCCGATGAACAGGCGCCCCGCGTTGAGCGGAGTGACGCCGTCGACGTCCTTGCGGGGATCGATCGCGTCGACCGCCTTCTCTCGGGATCGGCCCGGTGGAAGGGGAAACTGTAAGAGAATCCCGCTCACCGTGGGATCGCCGCTGCTGGCGGCGAGCGCGCCCGCGAGATCGGCATCGTCGCTCTTGTCAGGCACCACCTCGAGCTGGAAGCCCATCGCGGCGCTGAGAAATGCCTTTTCGATCTGCCTCGCGTAGCGAACCGACGCGGGGTCGCTTCCGACGCGAATCACCGCGATGGTAGGCTGGAGGTGGCCGGATTGGACCAGAGCGGTCACTTCCGTTCGGACTTCGTCCGCGATTTCCCGGGCCAAAGCGCGGCCATCGAGCAGGCGCGCGCTCACGGCTTGCCCCGGGGCGCCAGCTTGGCTCGGACGATGCCGATCGTTCGGTCGATCTCATCCCGCAGTCCGGCTTCCGCGGCCTGGATGCTCGCTTCGCCCTGAGCGACGAACACCGCGTCTTTGATCTGAGCGAGGTTGACGGTCACGTTCAGGATCGAGCTCCGGAGCCCTGCCGCCGCGAGCTCGACCGCGACGCCGGCATCGCTGACGACCGTCGCGTTGCCCCGCGCCGCCACTTTGAGGCAGAGCGGGATCAAGGCCCGACACTCCCGCATGACCGCGAGCGGCGGCTCGGCGGCGCGGATCAGCGCACGCTCGATCGCTTCGGCGCGAACGGCGCGCTCATCCGCGGTGGATTTGGGAAGCCGGTAGGCCGCGGAGACGACGGTGAAGGCCGCGGCGTCGGCGTCGGCCAGCGCGGTCAGCCGCTGGCCGGCCGCCTCGCTCTGGGCGAGGACGTCTTGAATCTCCGCCTCGACCTCGGCGTAGCGGGGGCGCCCCACCGTCAGGTGGCAGACCATCGAGACGAGGCCGGCGCCCAGCGCTCCGACGAGCGCCGCGGCGGCGCCACCGCCGGGGGTCGGGGCGGCGGACGCGAGCTCGCCCAGGAAACCTCCCACCGTGGTCTTGGCAAATCGTGGCGCGGTTGCTTGTTCCATAGATTGCTCGGTCATCCTGCCTATGCTATAATGGACGTTAAGCTGCGGGATTGATGTAACGGTAGCATACGACCCTTCCAAGGTTGGCGTGGCGGTTCGAATCCGCTATCCCGCTCCCCTTGAGTATAGGCCCAAACGAAAGGACGCGCCGACACCGGCGCGTCCTTTCGTTTGGGCCATACCATTGTGACGGGTCACTGACGGCGCACCGCGATGTAGATCGTGGTGCCACGTGGCGCGGCGGCCCCCGGCTGCGGAGACTGGCTCAGGACGTGATCGACCGGCACGCTGTCCAACGTTCCGACCGGGACGTCGCCGGGTCCCTGGTAGTTCGCGTAGGTCGTCTGTAGGCCAACCGCGGTGATCACCTTTTGCGCTTCGTCCTCGGAAAGGCTGACCAGATTCGGAACGCGGATCCGCCCATCTGGCAGCACGAAGGTGGTCGGGTCAAGACCGGCGAGACGGGTGGGGCCGGCGGCGGTCGAGGCCGGCACGGTGGGCAGCGGAGTGTCCGTTGCCGGCGGTGGGGTCGCCGTCGGGGTCGGCGGCTCGCCGATGACCACGATCCCCGGCATCGCCGGATAGTGCTCGAGGACCCCGTAGCGATCGACGGTCTCGTTCTGGTTGGTGACGGTTCGCTGGAGGTCGACGTCGAATCCGGCGCTGCCGGGGAAGACATTGAACTGCTGGCCAGCCGGCAAGCTTGGATCGTTCCGGACTGTCTGGGTAGGATTCGGCTGAACGACCTTCGTCGGCGCGCCGACGTCCGGATTCACGCTCCAGCCGGGGTCGGCGCCAAAGATGGATACTGCGACGCTGCCGGACTTGACGGTGGACTCGATGCGAATCCAATCGCCGGTCGTGTTCTGAATCCGCAAGTCGTTCGATGGATAGTCGACGTAGGCGTCGAGGCCGCGCTGCGCGGTCGAGCCCGCGTTGAACCGGTCCAGCCAGTAGGGATGGGTGTGGCGCTCGACGATTTTCAGCCCGGACCAGAAGGCGGCTTGAAACAGCGTCGTCGAGACCTGGGTGATCCCGCCTTCGATCGTCGGAACTCCGCTGGTGGGCGCCCGGTCGATCGCGCTGACACTCCGGTAGCCATTGTCGGTCGAGTATGGCCCGGCGACGCTGTTGAACGAGAAGGTCGCACCCGGCGCGACTTCGCGATTGTTGACGCGCTGACTGGCGAGACTAGCGTTCGCGACGAACTCGGTCGATTGACTGCCAAAGCTGGTTTGCGCCTGGGCGAGCAGGGTCTTCGCGCGCGCCGCGTCGTAGAAGCGACTGTCCGGCGTCGCGGTCGGGCTCAGCTCCGCTGGCGCGGTCGCCGTCGAGACAAGCGTGGGCACGGGGACGCCCGGCGCGGCGACCGTCGTCGGCGTCCCGACCAGACCCGGTAATTCGCTGGCGGCGGGGCCATGCGGCGCCGCCGCGCCGAGTACCTGTCCGATCGCTTCGATGCCGAGCGAAACGCTGCCGGGGCGGGTGATCGTCGTCTGAAAGACACGAGTCGCGAAGACCCAGGTGCCAATGATGATCGCCGCGCTGAGTGCGAGCACGGCGGTTTGATACCAGGTGGACCACCGTCCGCGAGGTCCCTCCGGACTCTTCATGGCTGCTCCTGGAGAGGCTGCCTGGTCGAGACGCGGTCGACCAGCGGAGTTTGGCTGTCGGTGATTCCCGCCCGTGGCTTGCCGATTTCCGCGGCGTTCGCCTGTTTGGCCACCTGTTCAGTACCATTGAGGACGACCTCGGTTCGTTTGCTGGTGCAACCAGGATTGGCGCAGAGCGAGACCTCGGTCACGTCGGACGGTCGCTGATATGGCTCTGGCGGACGCGCCTTGATCTCCGCCCGGACGAAGCTTCCCCAGATTTCAGTGGCGGCCTGGCCGTCGCCGAGCGGCTTCCCATTGGTGCTGCCGGCCCAGACGACAACCGTCAGGTTCGGGAAATATC
>JBOGTX010000962.1:0-4445 GCA_050695695.1 Chloroflexota bacterium | reverse complement strand
GAACATCACCTGCCAAAGATAGCCGAGGCATGTCAAAAAGCGATGAAACGACCGTGAGAAAATTCTCAGCTTCGCCGAACGGAGCGGGCGCGGTCTCTGTATCGAGCACCGACTACGAACGGATCTGATCTCCTCTATACTTTCTCAGGTTGTTCCAATTTCGGCGTGGTAAGCTCCACCCGGCGAGGGATCGAGATGTATCTGCTCGTGGTAGAAGACGACGCCAGCGTCGCTCGGGTGGTCAAGAGGGCATTGGTCGACGCCGGCGAACGCGTCGACGTCGTCGGCACGGGGCTTGAAGGGGCGGCGCGTGCCGAGACCGGCGCCTACGATGTCATTATCCTCGACGTGATGCTCCCCGACGTCGACGGCTTCCTCGTCTGCCGAAGTCTGCGGAAGGGGCGTGTCCACACGCCGATCGTGTTGCTGACGGCACGCGATAGCGTGCCGGATCGTGTCAATGGGCTAGACGCGGGCGCCGACGATTACCTGGTCAAGCCATTCGCCGTCGAGGAGCTGCTCGCCCGAATCCGCGCCGTCACGCGGCGCGGTCCGGCCACCGCCGACGATCAGATCCTCCGCGTGGGAGACCTGACCCTGGATCTGATCCACCGGACCGCCCGGCGTGGCGAGCAGGAATGGGCCCTTACCGCGAAGGAGTTCGATCTACTCGTTTTCCTCATGCGTCACCCGGGACACGTGCTGACGAAGCAGCAGATCTTCGACCACGTCTGGGGCTACTATTCCGCGGCGGCCTCCAACGTCGTCGAGACCTACATTCACTACCTGCGCGAGAAAATCGATCATGGGTTTGCCCGACCCCTCCTCCGCACGATCCGTGGGATCGGCTACACAATCAAGGAGTGAGTGGTGTTCAACCGGACCCGCGGCTACCTCGCTGCCTGGAACCTGCTGGTACTGGCTTGCATCCTCGTCGCGGTCGGGGGCGTGGCCTACGTCGTCCTGTCACGGAGCTTGATCAGCCGAATCGATCAGACGCTTGGACAGCAGAGCGAGGAAGTCGCGGGAGAGCTACAACGCCAGGATTTTCGTGGCTCGGACCTTCATCTCGAGCGGGAAGGCTACCGCGGAGGGGCATTCATCCTGGTGGTCGCGGCTGATGGGCGGCCGCTGGCCAATCCGCAAGGAGTCGCTCTCCCGCTTGCGGCTCTTCCCGCCGCCTTCAACGGCTCGCTTCAGAACGCGACTGTCACGGTCAACGGCGGGCGAGCCCGGGTCGCGGTGCGCGAGATCCACGATCGCACCGGCATCGCCGCTGCCTTGATCGTAGGCGAGAGCCTGGCCAGCGAGGAGGACACGCTCCATGAGCTCTTTCTCGTCTTCCTGGGAGGCGGAGTCCTCGGGCTCGTCCTTTCGATTGTCGGGGCCTGGTTCCTCGCTGGGCGTGCCCTCGTGCCGATCCACAGCGCCCTCGATCGCCAGCGCGAGTTTGTTGCCGACGCGTCCCACGAGCTGCGCACGCCGCTTACGGTGCTAAGCGCCGGAGTAGATCTCTTGAACCACCACCGGGATGCGCCACTGGAAGCGAACGGCGAGCTGTTCGACGACGTGCGCGAAGGAATCATGCGCCTGGAAAGGCTGGCCGGCGATCTGTTGACCTTGGCGCGCTCGGATCTGGGCGAGCTGGCCCTGGCGATCGGCGAGGTTGAGCTTGGGGCTTTCATCGCGGACGTGGTCCGGCAGGTCTTGCCACTGGCCCATTCGCGCCAGGTCGAGTTGGACGCCCGCGCCTCCGGTCCGGTGGTGATCGAGGCGGATCCGGATCGGCTCCAGCAGGTGCTCCTTATTCTCCTCGACAACGCGCTGAAGCACACCCGCCCGGGCGGCTGTCCGCCCGGGCGGGTGCGCATCATGGTGCAGAGCCACGGTGAGTGGGCGATCATCGAGGTGAGCGACAATGGGGAAGGAATCCCGGCCGAGCATGTCCCGCGCCTCTTCGAGCGCTTCTACCGGGTGAATCGGGCGCGATCGCGGCAGGACGGGGGGGCTGGTCTGGGGTTGGCGATCGCTCGCACCCTGATCGCGGCCCACGGTGGGCGCATCGCGCTGACCAGCAAGCTGGGCCTAGGGACGACGGTGACAATTCAGTTACCGCTGCATGGCCGCGCCGAGTCGCTCGTTGGGCGGCTGGGCCAATTCGCGACTCGGATCAGCGATCAACCGCTATCCGAGTGATACGATCGTCGAACCAATCCTTACTCGTTCGAGAGCGCCTGGGGCGGCGGCTCGGTCCGGCGCGCGCCCGAGATCGAGCCGGGGACTCGGGGTGCCCGCCGAGGCAGGCCGACCGAGTGGGTCTACACCCGACCTCCGGCGATCGCCGCGAGCGCGCGTGGCCGCAGGAGCTTGACCCGCTCCCGTCCCGCGTCGACGATACCATCCTGCTCCCATTCGCTCAGGGTGCGGCTGGCCGTGCTGAGGTTGGTGCCACAGAGATCCGCGAGATCCTGACGAGAAATCGGGAGCGTCGGAAGGGCTTCGGCAGAGCGGTTTATCGCCCCGTCGAATAACTTGAGGAGCACGCGCGCGGTACGGCAGGCCGCGCGCTCGGTTTGCAGGTCTTGGATCCGCGCTTCCGCGTCGTTGAGGCGCTTCCCCAGCTCGCCAAGGATCGCCGTGGCAAATGCCGCGTTGCCTGCCATCAGCGAGGCGAACACCGGGCGCGGGATGATCAGAACGCCCGCGTTCGTTTGCGTGAGGGCCGAGTTGCGATAGGTCGAGCCGCTCCACTGGCCGACGAGTCCAAACAGGTCTCCCGGTTCGATCAGCCGCATGATGACCGCGCGTCCTTCCTCGGTCTCTCGGACCATTTTGATTCGCCCTTCTAGGAGCAGGTGGATGTGCGCGATGGGCTCGCCCTGGAAGAAGACGAAAGATCCCCGCGGAATCCTTCGCACGGTCGACGCGGCGAGAACCTCAAGGAGCCGGGCCGGAGGCAGAAGGGAAAAGTCACGCGCCTTCCGCAAAAGATCAAATGGATCTCGATCGTTGGGGTGGGGTGATAATGCTCCGGGTAACGAAGCCAACATCGTGGACATCGATCTCCCCCTCTTCGTCGATCGCCTGGCCTGGCCAGCGCCAGTGAGCTTCCGGTGGAACGGTTCCCCTGCGCTGATGAGAAGGATATCCACACCGCCTGACCGTCGCCTGAAAACCGCGATCGTTCGCCTGAAGAAGTCCTGAAAGCGGATCCCGACGACGCCGTTCGTGTCGCGCTGGTCCTTTTATTGCGTGCTCTCGTCCGATGGGCCCGGTGGACTCCTCGTCCTCATCCGTTTTCTGGGAGGCTAAGGTTGGTTGGCCCCAAGCACCATCTCGCGGCCGGCCACTCGCTTATCTCGATGATTCTTCCCGAGGGGCATCGCTCGCCGATCACCCGGGAGGGCGTGACCTGCCTGGCCGACGCCGCGCTGCCAACGCGCTTCGGCGACTTTCGGATCGCCATCCTGCGCGTCGGCGGAACCGGCCCCGAGGTCGTGGTGATTTGGAGCGGTCGGCTGATCGGTGCGGAGCCACCACTGGTTCGCCTGCACTCGGAGTGTCTGACCGGCGAGGTGTTTGGCTCGTTGCGCTGCGATTGCGGTGAGCAGCTCGCCGCCGCGCTCAGGAGCATCGCGGCCGCCGGACGCGTGGCGTTGCTTTATCTGCGGCAGGAAGGCCGGGGGATCGGACTGGCGAACAAGATTCGCGCCTACGCCCTCCAGGACCTCGGGCTGGATACCGTGGATGCGAACCTCGCGCTCGGCCTGCCCCCTGACCGACGCGACTATGGCGCGGCCGTGGCGGCGCTGCGCTATCTCGGGGTGCGCCAGGTCCGCCTGCTGACCAATAACCCGCGGAAGTGCCAGGCGCTCGAACGGAATGGAATCGCGGTCGTCGAGCGAGTTCCCCTCGCCATCGAGCCAAACCCCACGAACCTCGCCTACCTTCGCACCAAGGAAGCGCGCCTTGGACACTTCCTGGGCTTCGATCACCGCGTCGACGAACCGGTGGTCAGCAACGAGGGACCGGGGGCAACGGGCCCATGACCGACGCCGATGTCGCGCCGATCATCCACTCCGAGCCGACCACCCCACGGCCGATGGTGACGGTCCATTTCGCGCAATCCCTGGACGGTCGGATCGCGACCCGGACCGGTGACTCCCAATGGGTCAGCGGACCACGATCGCTGCGGCTCGCCCACCGGCTCCGCGCCGACCATGACGTGGTGATGGTCGGCGTCGGCACGGCCCTGGTCGACAATCCGCGGCTGACGGTGCGTCTGTCACGAGGGAACTCGCCGCGCCGAGTCGTGGTCGACAGCACCCTTCGGATTCCACTCGACGCCCAGGTTCTCGCCGATGGGGCCGACACAACGATCCTGGCGACGACCGCGCGCGCCGCGCCCGAACGCATCCGCGCGATCGAGGAACGGGGAGCGACCG
>JBOGTX010000961.1:0-2279 GCA_050695695.1 Chloroflexota bacterium | reverse complement strand
ATCCCCGGTGATTCCGAGGCCGATTGTGGGCTACCTTCCCCTCGCTCCACCGGAAGGGCGAAGATCAGGCTTTCCGTGTGCCAGGCTGGCGCGCGGCCGAGCGGCGGGGCAACTCCGATGGCGCTCGCGGGCCAGGATCCCTCATCTCCGGCCATGCGAGCCGCGGACTCCCGCCTCACCGGGAAACCTACCCCTGGTCCGCGGAGGAAGGGGCCCGCCGCGGTGGGCAAAGTGCTGAAACTGGCGAGCGGGCCTGTTCTCCCCTGTTCCCCCTGGCGAGGGCGAGCGAGCGAGCCTGGACTCTTGGAGATGACGACGTTATCACGGGGCGCCGGGGTTCCCTCACCCCCTACCCCCTCTCCCAGCCGCGGGAGAGGGGTCTCCAGGGAGATGCTTGTTCTGAGTCCCCTCTCCCGCGCACTGGGAGAAGGCTCCCCCTGGAGAAGGGGGTCAGATGGTAGAAGGGTAGGGGGTGAGGGAACCCCAACCTTGACGTCCCCACCGACCCTCACCGCGACCGCCTCTCCGAAGGAGATGGGGCGTGGGAGCGCTGGCATTGGTCTCGCGCTGCCCCTTGCCGCGGGCGTTATCCCTGGCCGGCCAATTGGTTCGATCCGCCGAGAAGTCTCACGCCCGACCGATCGGAGGGTTGATCGCTCGGTGACCGGCGTCGGTTTGGCCAGGGCAGTGCCGGGGTGGGTCAGCGGCCAGGCCGGAACACCGATTCCGGGCACTGACGGTCGTTGCCTGAGCGCGGCCACCTCGTCGCGTTCGTCCAGCGGCACCAGCGGCAGGGCCAACAATTGGCCATAGGATACCCTGTCGAGCGCCCCGAGCGCGGCGGTCGGCCCGGACCGCGCGCCGACCGCCGCCTCGGGCGAGATCACCACCTGGATCGAGCCCGGACGCTCTCCCGCTACGACGACCCGGTCGAGCCGATCGACCGAGTCCAGGAAGACCGGGCCAGCGAGGCCGATCGAGCCAGGCGCACTGACGGACGGCTCCGAGTCTGCCGGCCAAGCCGGGTCGGGCAGATAGCGGTGCGCCGCGATGGCATGTCCGCGGACGATCTCGACCTGGATGCCACGGGCTTCCAGTCGCCGGACGGACTCCCGAGCGCGCTCGATCACGTCTGGCCACTGCCAGGGATCGGCGCCCGCGACCCAGTTGAGCGCGACCCACACCGAGGTCGGCCCACCCGGGATCGACGGCGTGTCCGCCGTGGCCCTGGCGGACCGAGGCGAATGAGTGACGCCGCCGCGGCTCGTCGAGGCGGGGAACACTGGCGCAAGGGCGCGGAAAGCTCGCAAAGGAGGGCGCGGACGGGCGGGCGCGACGCCCGCGCTCCCGGCGGGCCGGCGCGGTGGCTCGCCAGAGTGGTCGGTGGACAGCCCGGTACGGCGGTCGGCAGCATGGCCGGTAGGGTGGTCGATCGGCGGTCCTGCCACGGCGGGCACGGCTTCGGGCTCGACCGCGCGCATGAGTGCCGGAGGTGGAAGTGGTGGTAGGGCGGGGCCTGCTGGCAGCCTCAGCGGCGGACGAACCGCGTCGCCTGGCTGGTCGGGCGCGAAGCGACCCATCGCGCGAACTCCGGCTGGCCCGACCGGCGAGGGGAGCCGCGGGGCAACCGCCGACGCGATTCGCGTCGCGAACGCGCGCGTCGGCGCTCCGGCGGCGCGCCGCGGCGGGAGAGATCGCGCCGGAGGCACGACGACCTGGAGGCGACCGGGCCGCTGAGCGACCAGAGTCGCCTGATCGAGAAGGGCGAATGGCTCGAGCGAGACCGGGCCGCCCGGCCCCGGAACGCTGAACGCCGCCGCGCTCCGCGCGGCGTTCGACTGGTACTGGGCCGCCGGAACCGGTCGCCCGCGGACCAGCTTCACCCGGACCCCCCGCCTCGCCAGCGTCTCGACGGTCGCCCGGGCCCGGGCAAGCGCGCCAGGTTGCTGCCAGGGGTCTGCTTCGCCGGCCACCCAATCGAGCTGAAGCTCGGTCTCGAAGACCAGCGGCAGGTCGAGCGGCGGGTAGCCGTCGGACGGAGACATCCCGATCGCGCTGCCGGCGAGCGACGCGAGGAATCGGTCGGCGTGGGACGCGATCGAGCCGCTAAAGTCGGCAAGGCCGGCGCTCGCGAGCCCCGGTCCCAGGCCCGGCGAGGTCAGCCCTGCCAGCGGCCGGAGCCGGCGCCGGCTTGCGAGCTGATCGAGGCCGCGCCACGGCTCAAGTCCCGTTGCCACCTCGGCGAGCGAAGGGTCCTGGGCGACCATCGCGCCGGCGGG
>JBOGTX010000960.1:0-2427 GCA_050695695.1 Chloroflexota bacterium | reverse complement strand
TCTTTCCACCCATCGTCATCATCCTTGCGCTCTATCGCCTGGTCGCGACGATTGGCTTGATGGATAACCTCGGCACGTTGATCGCACTCGATACGGTCTTCAGCCTGTCGTTCGATATCTGGCTGCTGACCAGCTACTTCGCGTCGGTCCCGGTCGAGGTCGAGGAAGCCGCGATGATGGATGGCAACTCGCGATTCGGGGCGATGGCGCGGATGACGGTGCCGCTGGCTGCCCCAGGTATCGCCGTGGTCGCGATCTTCAGCTTCATCGATGGCTGGAACGAGTTCCTTTTCGCGTTGACGTTCATCCGAAGCTCGGATAAGTATCCGCTGACCCTCGGCCTCTTCAAGTACGTGAGCCGATATCAGGTCGCCTGGAATCAACTCCTGGCGAGCGGATTGCTCGCCACGGTCGTGGTGCTTGTGCTCTTTATGATCGTCCAGCGTCATCTCACGCGTGGTCTCATTTCGGGCGCCGGGAGGTAGGGAGAGTGAGCACCGTTTCGTGCCGGGACGTCACCAAGCGCTTCGGCGAGGTCGTGGCAGTCAATCGCGTCAACCTCGAGGTTGCCGACGGCGAATTCGTCGTCCTGGTTGGGCCCTCGGGTTGCGGGAAGACCACGACCCTCCGGATGATCGCCGGTTTGGAGAGCATCAGCGACGGCGAGATCCGGCTCGACGATCAGATCGTCAATCGGGTTCCCCCGCGCCATCGGGACCTGGCGATGGTGTTCCAGAACTATGCGCTCTACCCACACATGCGCGTCTTCGACAACATCGCCTATTCGCTGCGCCTGCGCCGGGTGACGACGGAGGAGATTCGACGACGCGTCAACGAGGTGGCGGGGCTGCTGGGCATCGATGCGCTCCTCGATCGCTGGCCGGGTCAGCTTTCCGGCGGCCAACGCCAGCGCGTCGCGCTTGGCCGAGCGATCGTTCGTCAGCCCCGTGGGTTCTTGATGGATGAGCCATTGAGCAACCTTGACGCGCAGCTCCGGGTCCAGATGCGTCGGGAGATCATTCGCCTGCAGCGACAGCTCAGAACGACGACAATCTACGTGACCCACGATCAGGTCGAGGCGATGACGATGGGCGACCGCATCGTGGTGATGCGGGACGGACTCGTCCAACAAATCGGCCAGCCCGACACGGTCTATCGCCGCCCGCGCAACGCCTTCGTCGCGCGCTTCATCGGCAGCCCGGCCATGAACATGGCGGAGGGGACGTTGGCGTCGCGGGGTGGCCAGCCAGTCCTCGAGGCGGCGGCGACGATCGCACTACCCAACGCGACCCAGGCCGCGATCCTGCGAGAAGCACCACTCACTTCAACGAAGGTCACCTGGGGCATTCGGCCCGAAGACCTGACCGTCACCACCGATACGTCAACTGCCAATGGCGGTCTTCACGGCATCGTCGACCTGGTGGAGCACCTGGGCGCGGATGCCTACGCGAGCGTGCGGGTGGGAGACGACGTCTTCGTGGCCCGAGTCTCTCCCGACACTCGGCTCGCCGACGATCAAAAGGTCGTTCTATCGGTCAACGCGGACAAGCTGCACCTGTTTGATCTCGCAACCGGCGACTCGTTGCTGGCGTGATCTCCACGACCTGATTCGCAAGTTGGTGGACAGCCTGCCCGGCCTCCGGAAAGTGACGAATCCGCTGAGGTGATCGGCGGGTTGTAGAATTCATTGGTCAGCGTCGAGGTTGGATCGCGCCGCGCGCTGTCGAACCTCGACGCTGACCAATGCGCTCAGGCCGCGATCGAGCGGTGCGGATCGATCACGAACTTCTTGGCCGCGCCTTTGTCGAAGTCCCGATACCCGATCGGGGCATTATCCAGCGAGATCACCGTGGCGTTGACCGCTTTGGCGATCTGGACCTTGTCGTGAAGGATCGCCATCATCAAGCGGCGATGGTAGCGCATGACCGGGCACTGGCCGGTGGTGAAGGCAAGGGACTTCGCCCAGCCGAGCCCGATTCGCACGCCGAGCTGGCCGATCCGGGCGTTCTCGTCGATCCCACCGGGATCTCCGGTCACGTAGAGCCCCGGAATGCCGAGCTGACCGCCGGCCCGGGTGACCGACATCACGTCGTTCAGGACGGTCGCCGGCGCTTCGCTGGCCCGGTGGCCGTGGCCGCGCGCCTCGAAGCCGACGCAGTCCACCGCCGCGTCGACCTCCGGCTCGCCGAGAATCTGCTAGATCTGCTCGGCCAGCGTGGCGCCCCTGGTGAGATCGATCGTTTCGCAGCCGAAGCTGCGCGCCTGGGCGAGCCGGTCCGGATTCATGTCGCCGACGATGACGACGGCGGCGCCGAGCAGTTGCGCCGACGCCGCGCAGGCCAGGCCGACCGGCCCGGCCCCGGCGACGTAGACGGTCGATCCGGTGGTCACGCCCGCGGAGTAGGCGCCGTGGTAGCCGGTCGGGAA
>JBOGTX010000959.1:0-2305 GCA_050695695.1 Chloroflexota bacterium | reverse complement strand
GGGGTGAGGCCATCCGGTCCGCCGCGCCGGGAGTCACTTTTGCTCGCGCGCATGTTGAAGCTGCTCCGAGAGAACCGAATCCTCCTCTGGCTGAGTCTGATCACCCTGGTCAATCAGCTTGGCTTCGGACTGGTGATTCCGGTTCTGCCGTTCTTCGTCCAGACGTTCGGCGGAACCGAGGCCGCGGTTGGCGCGGCGGTCGCTGCCTACGGGCTCGCCCGATTGCTGTTCGACCTGCCGATGGGCCACCTGACCGAGCGGGCCGGACGCCGACCGGTCCTGCTGATCGGCGAGGCGATCACCGCGATTGGCTCGCTCGCCTGCGGCCTGGCCTTGACCTATCCCCAGCTCCTGGTTTTCCGGTTCATCGGTGGCATCGGCTCGGCCACCGTCTTGACAGTTGGTCAGATCATCGTGGCCGACGTGTCGAAGCGCGAGAACCGTGGGCGCATGATGAGCGTCTACATGACCTTCTTCCAATTCGCGGTGGGCATTGGGCCGGTGATCGGCGGGGCGCTGAATCAGGCCCTCGGGCCACGCTCGCCGTTCCTGATTTTCGCCGGCCTGGCGGTGGTCGCTCTGATCATCGCGCTGTTTCGGCTGCCGGAAACCCGCAAGCTCCAGACGCTGGCCGCCGACACGCCGGCTGAGCAGCCTTCCGGGGCGTCGGTCCTGGGCCAACTGTTGCGAAATCCGGGCTTCGTGCTGGTCGGGCTGATCGGGTTCGCGGCGACCATCGCGCGGACCGGCGGCATCTTCAGCGTCGTGCCGGCCACGGCCTATCGATTCGGCGGACTGACGCCCGGCCAGGTTGGCCTCGCGATCACCGTGGCGAACCTGCTAAACTTCGGCACGGTATCCGGGGCCGGTGTCCTGGCCGATCGCTTTGGGCGCAAAGCGACGATCGTGCCCGGCGGCGTGCTGGTCGGGCTCGGGTTCGTCCTGTTCTCTTTCCAGACGAGCTATCCGGCTTTCATGGTGGCGGCGACGCTCTGGGGCATCGGGAGCTCGTTATATAGCTCGCCAGCCTCCGCCTACGCCGCCGACATGGCGCCGGCCGGGGCAATTGGCACGACGATGGGTGTCTACCGTATGCTCAGCGACGCCGGCTACGTGATCGGGCCATTGGTGATCGGGGTTCTGGCCGACGGGATCGGGCCGGTCGGCGCGCTGCTCACCGTCGCCGCGCTGTTCGCGGTGATCGTCCTGCCGTTCTTACTCTACGCGCCGGAGACGCGTCGGGCGGCGAAAGCGGCGCGGGGGTGAGGCCACGCGCCCGGTCCAGACGCGAGAAGGAGGAAACGTGCCAATCGTCGACATGAGTCTCGAAAATCTCCAGGTGTATCATCCCGCGCCCAACTCTCCGCCGGACCTCGATCAGTTCTGGCGTCAGACGCTTGCCGAGGCGGCGACGGTCCCGCTGAATCCGGAGTTGGAGACGATCGATTATCCGCTGCCCGAGCTCGACGTTCGGCGAGTCTATTACGATGGCTGGCGCGGCGCGCGCATCTGCGGCTGGCTCATCGCCCGGCGGGGAGCGCGGTCGCAGCCGACGATGGTCTTTTATCACGGCTACAGTGGCAACAAGGGGCAGGTCTACGACTACCTGGGCTGGGCGCTGCAAGGGTACACCGTGCTGGCGGTCGACGTTCGTGGCCAATCGGGCGACAGTACGGATGCCGAGGCCTATCCCGGCGGTCACGTCACCGGTTGGATGACGAAAGGCATCACGTCGCCGGACGCCTATTACTACCGGGGCGTGTACGTCGATTGCGTGCGCGCGCTCGATGTCGCGGCGAGCCGTCCGGAAGTGAACGCCGACCGAATCGGCATCGCCGGGGTCAGCCAGGGCGGTGGCCTGAGCCTGGCCGTCGCCGCGCTCGATCGGCGTCCGAAGCTCTCGATGCCGGAGGTTCCCTACCTCTGCCACTTCCGGCGCGCGCTCGACGTCACCGACAAGAACCCTTATCAGGAAATCGCGATCTACTGCCACCGCTATCCGGATCGTTACGAGACGGTCTTCAACACCCTGAGCTACTTCGACAACCTGAACCTTGCCGAACGGATCGCCTGCCCGGTCCTGGTCACGGTTGGGCTACAGGATCTGATTTGTCCGCCGTCGACGATCTACGGAACATATCAGCGGATCCAGACCGAAAAGGAGATTCGCGTTTACCCCTTCGGCGGCCACGAAGCGTACCCCAGCCACCACGAGCACAAGCTGCGCTGGGCCCGGCGGCTGCTCATGGGCTGAGGCGCGGCGCGCGCGCTGTGTTACACTTTTAGGAGACGCGTGGCCTCACCC
>JBOGTX010000958.1:0-7995 GCA_050695695.1 Chloroflexota bacterium | reverse complement strand
TGGTTGATGAGCCATCCACCAGCTCCCGACCCATTCAACCTGAAAGGAACGATACGCTACGGCTGCTTCGGCGCGTCCTGGTACGCCGCCGCGACGGCGGAGTCGGTCGGCAGCAGCCCGAGCATGCTGACCGGACCGTCCAAATCCGCGTCTTGCGGCAATACCTCGCCATCCAGCTTCCGGCGCTCGACCTCGTCGGCGATCCGAATCACGTCGTCGCCACTCAGCTCCAGTCGCTGAAGGAGGGTTTCCGCGATAGCAACCACCAGGTCCCGGTTCATGTTGAGAAGGTTTTTCACTCGAAGGAATTGGTCGTGCAGGAGCTTCTCGACGTCCTTCTTCATCGATGGATCGGCGCCACCGAACGCGGCTGCCGAATAGAGGCTGCCGTTCATCCCGAGGAGGCCAATGTACGCTGCCGCGGTTCGGTTCGCGTGAACGAGGTCGCCATAGACACCGTTGTACTGGGATCCGAGGAACAATTCCTCGGCCGCGCGAGCCGCGAGGGAGATCTGAATCTCCGAGAGGATGTTTTCGCGGCTATCGGTGTACCTTTCTTCGATCGGCTTGGTCATGGCAAAGCCCATGATGCCACCTTCGTGGCGGATAATCGTGACCCGGGTGACTCGCTCACGCTTGTTGAGCTTGAGCATCGCGACCGCGTGTCCGGCCTCGTGGTAGGCCAGAACCCGCTTGTCTTCCATTTGCATGTTGCGGATCGGGTGACGCAGGCCGACCTCGTGGTTGTCCAGCGCCACCGTGAAGTCCTGGTAGTTGATCTTCAACCGCCCGTTGAAGTGGGCGTTGATCACCGCTTCGTTGATGATGAACTTCAAAGCGGCCGGAGTCTGGCCAATCGTCTCCGAGGAGAGGCGATCCAGATTCAGGTCTTCGTGCGCCACCTTGTCCAGGTAGTATTTGATGATCTCTTTGCGACCATCGAAGTCCGGGAAATCCACGAAAATCTTGCGGTCGAAGCGGCCGGGCCGCAGGAGCGCCGCGTCGAGGGTCTGGGCGATGTTGGTCGCGCCCATCGTCAGGACGAGCGGGCGCTCGTTCTTCACCTTCTTCATGCCAAGGTTTCGCTTGAGCTTGGCGAACCAGCCGTCCTCGTGCGGCGGCGGGTCCATCTGAAGGAGGAGCTCGTTCAGCAGGCCGGTGTCGCCGCCGCCAAACATCCCGCCCATGGTGCCGCCGACGCCAGCGCCGCCGCCCATGCGGGACCGGCCGATGGCGTCGATCTCGTCGATGAAGAGGATACAGGCACCGTGCTTGCGGGCCAGCTTGCGCGCCTTGCTATAGAGCATCATCACCGTCAGGTTGCTGATGCCCATGAACATGTTCTGGAAGCTTGGCGCCGAGGCATAACCGAACGGGACACCCGCCTCGGTCGAGATGCACTGGGCGAGGTAGGATTTACCGGTGCCCGGAGGGCCGACCAGCAGGATGCCGCGAGTGACCTCGCCGCCCATTTGCTTGAACTCTTTGACGCCTTTGAGCAGGGTCACCACTCGCGAGGCGACTTCGAGGACCTCGGGGTTGCCCCGGTAGTCTTTGAACCCGACCCCGGTCTCACCCGGCTTCACCCAGTAGGTACGCCCACGCGCGAGGAACCAGAAGAGCGCGCCGAACTCGATGACGATGAAGAGAACCCCGAACAGCAACTGGAAAAGCATGAACAGGCCGTACAGGATGGCCGACAGCCAACCGCCGATGTTCGGGACGACGAAGAGCCAGATGGCGGCGAGCACGATCGCGAGGATCAGTAGCTTCTTCCAGTGCTTTGCCAGGCGTCCCATGAAGGAATCGATCGACTTTTCGATCTCGTCGACTTGTGGCTTTGGGCGCTCGGTCGTGGTGCTCAAGGATACACCTCTCTCTGACTGGTGGCGCGGCCGTGGCCACGCCCGGGCCCTGGCCTACTCGATCCGGATGATCTTGCCATTGGGTCCGACGGTGAAAACGAAGAAGACTTGATCGGCCACGCCCGGGGAGGCGAAGCCACGGCGAGAGACCACGTAGAACAGAAATCGGTCACCATTTTGCAAGGGGTACCCGCCGACGAAAACGACGCCCTCATAGCTGGCTCCCTTCTGCTTGGCGTCGTTCAAGCGCTGCTGGAGCTGCTGCTCGGAGCCACCCTGACTTTGCATCGCCTGGACCGCCTGGGGGTCCAGGGCGTCCCACATCATCTGGGCGTCAAAGCTGGTCATGCCTTTGATGTATTCGTCGACCGCCGCGGGCGGTGTCGTCGCGGGGGCAGCTTGAACGCTAGTGATGGGGATTGCGATCGCGGAGGCGGTTGATGGACTGGTCGCGCCCGGCGTCACACTACCCTGGATGAGCTGCGCGCCCTGAGGTCCACCGATGAAGAATCCGACGATTCCCAGGGCAACCGCGACCACCGTGAAACTGACAACAGGGCGCCAGATCAGCGCCCGGATTCCCACGGCCAGCAGGCGACGGATTACTCTCCACAGCATCGTGCACTTTCCTCACCCGCGGATGGATCAGCTGACGTAAAGAAATTCTAGCACGCTAGCGGAGCAGGGTCAATTGAAACGGCTCGCCGGACGGGCCAATCCGCCCTTCAAGTGTAAAATAGTTGTAAAAGCCATGGCTCGGGGATCTATGTTATACTTCTGCCGCCCATTTGGAAAGATGGCGTGTCTGAAAAATCCACGCCCGGGAGTGTCGGTCAAGCCTTCGTGAAACACTCGCGCCGCCGCTGGATGTACCTCGTCTACATCCTCATCTGGTTGATCGGGTCCGTTGCGATTGGGGTTCCAGTGTTGACTGGCCTGGTTGGTGTCTTGAACCAGCTCCCGCCGGCCACGCGCCTGATTTTCTACCTCATGCCGCCGGTCCTGTCGGCGTTGCTCGTCCTGGGCGTTCTCCAGATCGTCGCCATGTACCGCTACTGGTATGGTCCACGCTAAGGAGGCGACGGCGGTGCATTTTCAAGAGCTTCTCGACTCCGGCCACTGGCTCGACAGCTTTCCCGGACCGCCCAGCCAGATCTATCTCGTCGCGGTGGTGGTCTTTCTGATCTGGACCGCCGCCAGCCTGTACGTCTACTACTTTCGCCGGAGAATCTTCGCCGGCAACGGCGCCTTGATCGGCATGGCCACCCGGTTCACCCCGTACGCCATCGCGATCGGCGTGATCGGTCTGTTCCTCCTCGTGGTGCGCTACGCCGGGATCCCCTACATCTCGATCCGTTTTCTCCTCTACGTCACCATGCTCGCGGCGATCGGCTACCTCGGGTTCCTGGTCTATTACCTGGCCCGGCGGTATCCGTCCCGGCTCGCGGAGGTGCGGGCGGCCGAAGTCCGGCGACGCTACGCGCCGGAGCGAAAGCGCGGCAAGCGTCGCCGGTGAGGCGAGCCTACCCGCCGGAGGCCGCGGGGACGATCGAGACGTCGTCGCCGTCGCGCAGCGCGGTGGCCAGACCGTTGCTGAAACGGATGTCCTCGCCTCGCACGTAGATATTGACGAAGCGGCGGACCGAGCCATCCGCTTCACAGATCCGGTCCTTCAGCCCGGGGAACGCTTCTCCCAGACTATCGATGCACTCGCCGACCGTGGCGGCGTCGGTCGAAACCTCGCGCTGCCCGTCGGTGAGCCGGCGCAGCGGCGCCGGGATTTTCACGGTGACTGCCATGTCGAGCTCTTCCTCTTCTCTGCAACCTTTGCTCAAGCCAGCGCGAGATCTCGCTCGCGCGACGCGGCTTCGAACGCCTCCACCGTCGCCGCGATCCGCACCGGGCGGGTGACCTGATCGACGACCGCTTCCTGGGTCTTCAAGCCGTTACCGGTGACGTAGGCGACGGTCACCTCGTCGCGGTCGATCTTACCGGCCGCGACCAGCTTCTTCAAGCACGCGATCGTCACCCCCCCGGCGGGCTCGGTGAAGATTCCCTCGGTGCGGGCCAGCAGCTTGATCCCGTCGACGATCTCGGCATCGCTCGCGGCCTCGCAGCTTCCCCCCGATTCGGCGATGATTTTCAGGCAGTAATAGCCGTCGGCGGGGTTGCCGATCGCCAGCGACTTGGCGACCGTCTCCGGGCGGACCGGCCGGACCGTCTCGGTCCCTTCGACGAACGCGGTGTAGACCGGCGCGCAGCCCAGTGCCTGGGCCGCGCTCATTCGGACCCGGTTGGAATCGATCAGGCCGACCTTCTGGAGCTCGCCAAAGCCTTTCCAGACCTTGCTGAAGAGCGCGCCGGAGGCGATTGGCGCGACAACGTGGTCGGGCGCGCGCCAGCCCAACTGCTCGGCGACTTCGAACGCCAGGGTCTTGCTGCCTTCCGAATAGTAGGGGCGCAGGTTGATGTTGACGAAGCCCCAGTTGTACTGATCGGCGATCTCGGAGCAGAGGCGATTCACGTCGTCGTAGTTGCCGTCGACGGCGAACAAGGTCGGCTCGTAGATGGCGGCGCCGAGAATCTTTCCCTGCTCCAGACCGACCGGGATGAAGACGCAGGCTCGGAGCCCGGCCCGCGCCGCGTGGGCAGCCACCGAGCAGGCAAGGTTACCGGTCGACGCGCAGGCGAGGGTATCGAACCCGAGCTGAATCGCCCTTGAGCTCGCGACCGACACCGGCCGGTCTTTGAACGAGTACGATGGATTGACGCTGTCGTTCTTGATGTAGAGCTCGCGCAGGCCGAGCTCGCGGGCCAGGTTATCCGCCCGAATCAGCGGCGTGAGACCCGCCCCGATGTCCACGACGCGCTCGCCCTCGACGGGCAGCAAGTCGCGGTAGCGCCAGAGGCCGCGCGGCCCGGCGGCGATCTTCTCACGCGAGATCTGGGTCCGAATGACGTCGTAGTCGTAATCGACTTCGAGGGGACCGAAGCAGTCTTCACAGACGTGAAGCGCTTCGGCGGGGTAGAGGCGGCCGCACTCTCGACACTTCAAACCACGGATGCAGGTCACGATATCCTCCGACAAAAAAGCTCTCGCCCTGATCAGGGACGAGAGGCTTCTTCTCGTGGTACCACCCTCATTTACCACCATCTCACGACGGCGGCCTCGACGAGTACGGGGTCGACGGAAAGCCAACCCGATACCCCAGCGGCGATAACGGGCGCTGCTTTGCCCGGATGGGCAACCCGGCCGATCCTACTTGACCGAAGTCGTTCAGTCGGCAGCTCGGAGGTCATTTTCGGCGCGACACCAAACACCGCATCTCAGCTCGCGCGGCTCTCTGTGGCCGGTGTCCTCGCGTACTCGTCCTCGTCCTGGCCTTTCCACTATTGGGTTGTGCGCCGCTCTCTCTTTTTCCAGCTCGCGATAACAAAATCGCCCCCGCGATGGCAGGGGCGTCTACTTTACCGCTCCCCTTATCTCGCAGAATTGCTCTGCCGGAGTTGGCACCGTGCGTCGCTCGAAGCGCCACCGGTTGCCGGGCTTCGTCGGGCCGTTTCCCTCCGCCACTCTGGATAAGAGCGCGTGCTATTCAATTGTGACCGCACTCTACCATGCCACCTTGCGGTTGTCAACGATTTGGCGCGTCGCGGCGGCGTGCTATACTTGAAGCACCGATGGAAAAGCACGTGAGCTTCCTGGACGTGTTGGCCGAGCGCGTCGTCGTCTTCGACGGCGCGATGGGCTCGTCCATTCAAACCTACAACCTGAGCGCCGAGGACTTCGGCGGCAAAGTCGGCTGCAACGACGTCCTGAGCGTCACTCGCCCCGACGTGATCGAGCAGATCCACACCGGATTCTGCGCGGTGGGTGTCGACGCGCTGGAGACGAACACCTTTCAGGCAAGCCGGCTCAAGCTCGCCGAGTACGGGCTGGCGGACCGCCACGACGAGATCAACCGTGCCGCGGTCGCGATCGCGCGCCGGGCGGCGCGCGCCTTCGCGACGCCGGAACACCCCATCTTCGTGGCCGGCTCGCTCGGGCCGACCGGCATGCTGCCGTCCTCCGACGATCCGACCCTTGGCAACATCACCTTCGAGGAGCTGGCCGAGGTCTACGGCGAGCAGGCGCGGACGCTGGTCGAAGCCGGCGTCGATCTTTTGCTGATCGAAACGCAGCAAGATATCCTCGAGACGAAGGCGGCGATCGCCGGGATCGTTCGGATGTTCAAGCGCACCGGGCAACGGGTGCCGATCCAGGCCCAGGTGACGCTCGACCTGACCGGTCGCATGCTGCTCGGAACGGACATCGGCGCGGTGCTGGCGACGCTCCAGGCGCTGCCGATCCAGATCATTGGCCTGAACTGCTCGACCGGCCCTGAGCACATGCGCGAGCCGGTGCGCTACCTCGCCGAGCGCAGTCGCCTGCCGATCTCGGTCATCCCCAACGCCGGGCTGCCGCTGAACACGCCGGCCGGCGAGTGCTATCCCCTTCAGCCGGACGAATTGGCCGACGCGCTCTACGAATTCGTCGTGGATCTGGGCGTGTCGGTCGTTGGCGGCTGCTGCGGCACGACGCCGGCTCACCTGGCCCGGGTCGTCGAGAAGATTGGCGGCCGGAAGCCGAAGCGCCGCGAGGTCGTCGCCATGCCGATGGTTTCGAGCGGCATGCGGGCCATCCCGCTCCGTCAGGAGCCGGCGCCGATGCTGGTCGGCGAGCGGGTCAACTCGGTGGGCTCACGGGCGGTCAAGCGCCTGCTGATCAAGGACGACTACGACGGCGTGCTTCAGGTCGCCCGGGCCCAGGTCGAGGGCGGCGCCCACACCCTCGACGTCTGCGTCGCCATGACCGAGCGCACCGACGAGGCCGACCAGATGCGAGCGCTGGTGAAGAAGCTGGCGATGGGCGTCGAGGCGCCGCTGGTGATCGACTCGACCGAGTGGCAGGTGATGGAGACGGCGCTGCGCCAGTACCCCGGCCGTGCCATCCTCAACTCGATCAACCTCGAGAACCGCACCGAGCGCGTCGATACGATCCTGCCGCTCGCGGTCGAGTACGGCGCCTGCGTCGTCGCGATGACGATCGACGAGCAGGGCATGGCCAAAACCGCCGAGCGCAAGTACGAGATCGCGCGCCGAGTCCACGACATCGCCCGCGACGAGTACGGGCTCGCCCCGGATGCCCTGATCTTCGACGTCCAGACCTTCCCCCTGGTGACCGGCCAGGAAGACCTCGTCGACTCCGGCATGCAGACCCTCGAAGGCATTCGCCTGATCAAAGAGCGCCTGCCCGGTGTCCTGACGATCCTCGGCGTCTCGAACGTGTCGTTCGGGGTCCGCGAGCCGGCCCGGGCGGTGCTGAACAGCGTGTTTCTTTACCACGCGGTCAAGCACGGGCTCGACCTTGCGATCGTGAACCCCAGTCAGGTCACGCCCTACGCCGACATTCCGGCCGAGGAGCGCGAGCTGGCCGATGACCTGATCTACAACCGGCGGCCGGACGCGCTCGCCCGCTACATCAATTATTTCGAAGCGAGGCAGCCGGATCAAGGCGACCGGTCATCGTCTGGAGATCCGTACGCCGACCTGCCAGCCGAGCAGCGGATCCACCAGCAAATCCTCCATCGGAAGAAGGACAACATCGAGGCGTTGATCGACGAGGCGCTGACCCGCCACTCGCCGGTCGAGGTGCTGAACGAGGTTTTGCTCCCGGCGATGAAGGACGTCGGCGATCGCTTCGGCGCCGGCGAGTTGATCCTGCCCTTCGTGCTTCAGTCGGCCGAGGTGATGAAGCGCTCGGTCGCCCACCTGGAGCAGTTCCTCGAGAAGAAGGAGGGCTACACCAAGGGGAAGGTCGTTGTCGCGACGGTATTTGGCGACGTTCACGACATCGGCAAGAACCTGGTCTGCACGATCCTGAGCAATAACGGCTACACCGTCTACGATCTCGGCAAGCAGGTGCCGCTGAACACGATCATCGACAAGGCCAGGGAAGTCGACGCGACGGCGATCGGCCTGTCGGCGCTGCTGGTCACGACCTCGAAGCAGATGCCGCTCTGCGTCCAGGAACTGCACCGGCGCGGCCTCAGCTATCCAGTGTTGATCGGCGGCGCGGCGATCAACCGCG
>JBOGTX010000957.1:0-5313 GCA_050695695.1 Chloroflexota bacterium | reverse complement strand
AATCCGCCCCGCTTCCCGCGACCCGGGTCGCTCCTACGATCGCGCTGCCGTGCCCTCCTAACTCGGTCGCCGCGGCGGCGCTTCCCGGGTGCTCCAGCTTCGCGTCGACGACCGTTGCCAGCTCGGGAAACGTCGTGTCGCGGGGCGCCGTCGCCCAAACGAGCCTGAATAACTCGCAGGTGTCGGGAGCAGTGACCGGCGGCGGGACCGCGCCGGTCGTCGTCCAGAACACGAGCTCGGCTGAGGTCGACGACGTGGGGTCCGCGCTCGGTCAGACCGGTCTGGCCAACGCTCAGGGCGCCGCGCTGGGCACGGTTGGCTCACCCACCACCGGGAGCGCGAGCCCAGGGTCGAGCGCCACCTCCGGCGACGCCACTGCCTCCGGGTTGAGCGCGCAAAACAGCGTGACGAACAGCGCCCTGGCCGGGGTTGTCGTCGCCGGGGCGAACCACGCGAGCGTGACCGTGAGCTCGCAAAATCAAGTCACGGTGAGCGACGTCGGATCGTCCAGCGCGACGTCGGGCGCGGCGCTGGCCAACCGCGCTGCCACGAGCGCCCCTTCGGCCTCGGCGCGACGCCCAACGTCGGCTTTCGCGAGCGCGACGATGCCCGGCCTGGTCCGCGTGAGCGCTCCGGTTAGCTCGACCGGCCTCAACGCGGTCAACGCGGCTCAGGGAGCGCTCGCGACCACCTCGACCGCTCGGCCGACCGGACCGCTGACGGTTGCCCATACCAGTGGCGTCACGATGTCGAATGTCGGCAGCGCGAGCGGCACCACCGCGAGCGCCTGCTCGGGATTCGGCTGTGACCTGCCCGCGGCCAGTCTGACCAATCGTGGGCTCGGCGGGGCGACCGCGCCGCTTCCGAGCCCGGGCGCCTCCCAGGCGAACAGCGGCGCCGCGAGCGCCCAGGGCCTCGCCGCCCAGAACGTCGTGAACACCCAGGCAAAGGTGAGCGTTCAGGTCAACGGGGCAAACTACGGGATCATCAACGTGGTCATCCAGACGATCACGTCGATCGTCAACTGGGGCACCGCGTCGGCCCAATCCGGCGACGCGTCGGCGGTGGCGGCCAATTCGGCGGCTCCGAGCATCGCCGCCTCGCCCCTCGTGCCGCTGAACGCGACGACCGGCAGCGTCCAGGTCACCGGTGCGTCGGTATCCAATCAGGTTGGGCTGAGCTCCTCGGTATCGATTACCACGCCGGGCGACAACGATAACCCGATCGTCGTGCTCGTGCGCCTACTCGCCAATCTAGCGAACCGGGGCACCAGCCAGGCGTTCTCGGGAACCGCCCAATCGTTCGGGCAATCACCCGGTACGAATGCCGCGCCGACCGGCGCGACGAGCGGGTCGGTGGCCGCGACCGGCCTGCAAGCCCAGAACCAGGTCGACCTTTCCTCCGACGTGTCCATCAACATTGGGGGCTCGAATTACGCGCCGATCGACGTCTACGTCGTCCTTGGAACCCAAATCGACAATCAAGGGCAAGCCCTCGCGGTGTCTGGCGACGCCCGCGCGAGCGCCGGCACCGCCGCCGCGTCACCGGCCCTCGCGGCAAGCACCTCGAGCGCGTCCGGCATCGCCAGCCCGGCGTTGTCGGCACCCGCCACGGTCGGCCAGTCCAGCGACGCGGCGAACACCGGACTCGCCAGCGCGGCCTCCGGCAGCGGCGCGGCGAGTGGCGTGGTGAGCGCGATCAGTGTGGCCAACGCCCAGATCGGCGGTGTCTCGAGCCCAGGTCTGAGCCGAGCCGCGCTGAACTCGGCCAGTTATCTGTTCAACACGCGGGGATTGGCCAGCCTGACCACTGGCTCATCGTCCAGCGGCCCGCTTCCCGTTGGCTCGGCCACCGGGCGGGCGACGGTCCCGAGCCCGGCGACGCCGCGGCAGGTCGGGGGTACGTCCGGCCGTGGGGCCGGAGGCAGCTCCGGAACGATCGTCGCTAACCCCGGGCAAGGCGCGAGCGTCGCCCCTTCGCTGCCCAACCCGAGTAACCTGCTGCCGGGTCGCGACGGCTCTCCCAGCCCCGTCGTCAGCCTCGGTCGCGATCTGGCGCGCCTCGGCCTCTGGTCGGTCTTGCCCGACCCCGACGCCACGCTCATGCCCGGCCAGGCGGCGAGGCGCTCGTCGCGCGCTCCTCGAGTCCAGGCCGCTGCCCCGACCGCAACGGTCTCCACGTCCGCCATCGAGCTGCAGCTAATGCCCGAGCTGGTGCCCGACGCACCCCCCCAGTCGCTTGCGGCCCGCGCGGCCGCGACCGCTCCAAACGCGTCGGTCCGGGCCGCGCCGTTGGCGGCGCCGATCACGCGAAGCAGCCCGACCGCATCAACCGCCCCATTGACGCGCGAGGCCCCGGTCAATGTCACCCTCATTCTCGCGCTCGTGCTCGCCGCGCTGGTCGGGCTTGGCACGGTTGCCTGGCGGCGCCGCGTGCCAGTCGCCCAGCTCGCCCGATCGGCGCTCGGCTCGATCAGCCTCTGGTAAGGGAGAGGGACGCATGTCATCACGGAGAGTGGTTGCTCAACTCATCGCGGTGGCCGTCGGCCTGCTGTTCTGGTACGGTCAGTCCGGAGCGGCGCTGGCGGACGGAGCGGGCGCGCCATCCCCCGCCGACCAGATCCGGCTGACCGGGCTGGTGGCGAATCAGACGACGTCGACCGGCCCGAATGGCAAGGTCCAGCTGAACGCGACGGTCACCTACCAGTTAGCGAGCGTTCCCCGGGCCTTCGTGCTGCCGTTCATCTTCAAAGACGATGACACGACCGCGACCGAGAGCACGGCGTCGAAGGAGTGGGTGACGTCGGGAATCGACCCGGTCCACCTGACCGCGACCTTCCAGCCGGAGGCCGGGGTGCATACCTGGACCATGGTCATCGGCATCTTCAAGGACGACCAGACTTTGCTGGCCTGGACCTCGACGGAGCCATTTACGTTAGGCGAATGGCCCGGGCGCGCGGCGTTCAATCGAGCGCTGGCCGATCGGCGCTCCGGAAACTACGCGCACGCGGTGGACGATCTCGACCTGGCGATTCAGATCGCGCCCCAAATCGGCCAGTACTACTGCTGGCGAGCCGACAGCCGCGTCCACCTGGGCGAGTACGGTCGGGCAGTCGACGACTATCGCCAGGCCCTGCAACTGACGCCGGACAGTCGTTCTTGCCGCCTCGGGCTCGGCGTCGCGCTGCTGTGGGACGGGCAGCAACCGCAAGCGATCTCCGCTCTCACGTCGGTCATCACTCAGAGTGGTCAAGCGGACCGGTGGACTGCCCTGGCGCTCCGGGCGCGGGGTATCGCCCACGCCGATCTCGACCAATTTTCGGATGCCATCGCGGACTACCAGGCGTACCTGAGTCTTGCCCCCAAAACCTCCGATCAGGCGCGGATCGAAAGCTGGATCGGGGAACTTCAGTCGGCGGAATCTCAAGCTGCCAGCTCAGCAACCTCGGGTTGAGTCGGGAAAAAGCTGCGCGATCGTGCTGCACCCAATTCAGCGCTATCGGATCGCCAAAGGATGGACCCAGTCCGAGCTGGCCCGCCAGGTCGGGGTGAGCGTGAACACCGTGCAGGCATGGGAAAGGGGCGCCGGAATCCGTCCCCGAAACCTCACCCGGCTCGCCGGGGCCCTGGGGATCGAGCCGCTGCGGCTGGTGAACGAGATTGAAGAGTGGCGCGAAGCGTCATCGCGCGGCCGGCGCTAGGACGCGGCCATGACCGGAATCGCCGCGCTGACCGGCGCTGGACGACGCGCCAGGGCGATCATCGATCTCGTCACCGCATCCAGCACTGGGGGGGAGGAAAAGCAATTGTTTGGAACCACGCCGGCTCGCTCGATCTCGATCATCCTTACCTCGATCGCCGTCGCCCTGACCGTGATCCTGACCCGGCCCACCGAGCTACACGCGGCCGGGCCGATCGCCGGGGGCGGCGCGGTGCGAAACGGCCGGCCGGTCGCCGTCGCGTCGGGTCCGGGCTCCTCGTTCGGGACAGCGATCATGCGCGTCGCGACGGCCGCGCCGTCCGAGGCAGGCAGCGGAAGCTCCACGTCGCCTCCGGCCGCTTCTCCGCCACCCGATCGCTCACGGCGGGTAGTTCAGCTTGCCGAGCAAGACCTCGCGACGCGCCTCGGGGTGCCGCCCGGCCAGATCGACCTGCTCGGGGTAAGCTCGACGAGCTGGGCCGATAGCTCGCTCGGGGTCCCCCGACCCGGGCTGGCGTACTCTCAAACCGTGACGCCGGGCTACCAGATCACGCTCCAGGCGAGTGGCCAGGCGTACGTCTACCATTCCGATACCGGTCGGCTGGTGGTTTATTGTGGCATGCCATCACGCGGGGTGTATGATCTGCGTTGATCGGCGATTCCCGCCGATCAAACTTTCACCCTGGAGCGGATGACGTGAAGATCGCGGTACGCGAAGCGATGGTACCGGGCGCGACCCTCGAGGACAAGCTCACCCTGCTCGACGAGCTCGGTTACGACGGAATCGAATTGCACCGGGCCGAGTCGCTCGACCGGGGCGCTGACGAATTGCGGCGAGTTTTCGAGGGCCATCGGGTTCGGCCGACGACGATCGACGGCGCCCGGAAGCTGCTCGATCCCGACCCGCTGGAGCGTCAGGCGGCGATGGCTCAGCTCCGGCGGCGACTGGAGCTCTGCGCGCGGCTTGACGCCACCGCGGTGCTGGTCGTTCCGATCTTCGGCAAGCCGCTCGTCCCGGATCTTTCACCCTGGCGAACGGCCGTCGACCTCGAACGCGCCCTGCTGCTCGGCGAGCTGAGCGAGCTCGTCGCGGATACCGAGCGCACCGGCGCGACGATCATGCTCGAGCCGCTCAACCGCTACGAGACCCACCTGGTCAACACCCTCGACCAGGGCGCCGAGTTTTGCCGCCGGGTCAATCGGCCGGGCATCCGAATCATGGCCGACTTCTTCCATATGTCGATCGAAGAGGCCGACCTCGCCGAAAGCATCCGCCGGTCGGCGTCGTTCATTCGGTACGTCCACGTCGCCGACAGCAATCGCCAGCAGCCCGGGCGGGGGCATCTCGACTTTCGTTCCGGCTTCCACGCGCTGAAGCACGCGGGATACGACGGCTACCTTGGCGTCGAATGCCGGCTGGTTGGGCCACCGGTGGACGCGTTGAAGGAATCCGCGGTCTACCTGCGGAAGCTCTGGGCGGAGGCGTAGGAGATCCACCGGGCGACAAAAGTGTCGCGCGGAGGGTGACGAAATCGTCTCGCCAGGGTGATTCCCGGGGCTAGCCGCTCCCCATATCCTTGGTGGGTATCCGTTCGCCAGGACGGGCCTCACCCC
>JBOGTX010000956.1:0-4415 GCA_050695695.1 Chloroflexota bacterium | reverse complement strand
AATCCAGGCGGCTTTCACCGTGGCAGACTACCCAAAAACTCAGAAGGAACGACGACCGGTGAAGCGCCCACTGGTGATCTGGTTGACCGGCAATATCGGCTGCGGAAAGTCCATCGTGGCGCGCACGCTGGCTGAGCTGGGAGCCGACGTCATCGACGCGGATCAGGTCGCGCATCAGGTGATGGCGCCGCCGGGGCCGGTCTACGACGCCATCGTTCGGGAGTTCGGTGCGAGTGTCGTCGCCCCGGACGGATCGCTGGATCGCCGGGCGCTCGGGCGAATCGTCTTCGCGGACCCGGCCGCGCTACGCCTGCTGGATTCACTGGTTCATCCCGAAACCACCGTTGCGATCGAGCAGTCGGTCGCGGATACCACGGCCGAGGTCGTCGTCGTCGAGGCGATCAAGCTGATCGAGTCGGGTCTGGCTCGGATCTGCGATTCGGTCTGGCTGGTCACCTGTTCACGTGGCCAGCAGATCGCGCGCCTGACGACGGGCCGCGGCCTATCGGTCGACGACGCCGAGCGCCGAATCGACGCGCAGGCGCCGGCCAGCGAAAAGCTGCCCTTCGCGACGGTCGTGATCGACAATAGTGGGACGATCGACCAGACGCGCCGCCGGGTCTTCGAGGCGTGGCGCGGGCTGGGACGCTAAGCGCACCGCGAACGGTGACCCCTTGCGGATCGATCGGCAACCTGTTATCACTGGGGCAGGACCATCCGCGCGAGAAAGGAGACCTTTGAATCAGCATCCAACCGCCGCCGCGCGCTACGTCGACGGGCTCATCGCCGCGTTGCGCGCCCGGGATCCGTTAGTCTTCGCCGAATTTCTGATGAAGAGCGGACGAGGAAGCCCGAGCTTCGCCAAAGATCCCCTCAAGCTCGAACAGGCGATGCACCGCTTCATTCTCACCTTCCCCGAGCTTAGCGACCTCCACGACGAATCGCGACAGTGGCTCGAGGGGCATCCCGGCTCGATCGTCTAGCCCTGGCAGGATCGAACCGCCTCGGCTAGCCGAGGTAGCGACTGAACCAGGCAAGAAGCTCCGACCACGCCTCGTTCGCGGCCGCCGCGCTGTAGGTCGGGTGGGTATCGTTCAGGAAGGCGTGACCGGCCGGGTAGACGAGCGCCTTGTAGGTCTTCCCCTCGTCACGCAACAGTTTCTCGATGTGTTCCCGTTGCGCGGCCGGAATGCTCTGGTCGGATCGCCCCCAGACGACGAGCGCCGGGGCAGTGACCTTTTGGATGTCCGCCGTCGTTGGCTGGAACCCCCCCGCGTAGAACGGCGCGATCGCCGCGAGCTCGCCGTTTTCCCGCTCGGCAACCCGCCAGGTGAGCCGGCCGCCCATGCAGAAGCCAACCACGCCAACTTTTTTCGGCTGCACGTCGTCCCGGCCCTGGAGATAATCGATCGCCTGCTGGATCTCGTCGACCGCCTGGTCGAGGTTGAATGCCATCATCGCCTTCTGGGCTTCGTTTGGCTCGGTGGCAATCTTACCGTGATAGAGGTCCGGCGCCAGCGCTACGTAGCCCGCGTCCGCGAGCCGTTCGGCGACGCTCTTGATGTGTGGCTCGAGCCCCCACCACTCCTGAATGACGATGACGCCAGGGTGCGGCGTGCCATCGTTCGGTCGCGCGAGAAAACCCTCGAGCTCCGTTAACCCCGCGACGCCGTGTGCCGAATACCGAACCAGCTCGGCCACCACGCCTCGCTGCTCGATCGATCGGTTTCCCTCCATGTGATTATCCTCCTCGGCCGACCACATGGGCCGGCCTCACATCATCGGCGGTATTCGCCGATCCATCGAACGTCAGTCGCCGTGTGGTGAACCGCATCGAAGAGACGGCGATCGCCCGTCCAAAACGGCGCGCCCAACGTCGCGGCGAGCGCCACGTACGCGGCATCATACCCCGCGATCCCGAGCCGGATCGCCATCCGAAAGGTATCTACCGGTCAGGATCCGCGAGCCGCACCCCGATCCGTTGCAAGAGATCAACCGAGCGTGTGCTCTCATCGTCGGACAGCCGGCCGCGGCGGGTTGCGACGACGAGTCCGTTGGTCACCTCAAAGATCCAGAGCGATGGAGCGACCACTTCCACCAGTCCCTCGATCGCGGTATCTCGCAAGGCGATTGCCTGATCGACACATTCCTCGTCATCGAGGATCCACTTCAAACTAACGCTCGAATCGACGACCGCGGATCGGGGACGGATTCGTTCCTCGGTCAGCACCGTCGCCCTTCATCGATCAGATCCTTTGCGCGAAGTCCGATTGGACCGATTTTGCGGCGCAACCGGTCCATCGCCACTGCCGCCGATCGCGGGCTATCGGCTTGCTCTGAGCTGGCCAGATCGCCTTCCTCGGCCAGGCGACGACGAACCGACTCCAAACAAAATTCACTCAAGGTGACCCCAGCGCGCGCCGCGGCCACTCTTATTCTTGAACGCAGGGCGAGATCGCTGACGTAGATGTTGAGCCGTGGATAGCGTCGCATTGGCACCGAAATTTCCTCGTTCCTGCCCACGCATTCGGTGAGATGACCCACTTCTCACGGTAGCACCATGGTGCGGTAGGGTCAAGGTGAACGAAACACTACCGCTGGACGCGGGCCGCGATCCTCTCGTACACGTCAAGTCGCTCGATCTCGGCTTCGGCCGGCACGACCTCCTTGACCAGAATGCCGGCGTTCTCTCGACCGACGCGGGCCGCTACGTCAGCCCGACGCGGCAAGGTGTCGACCGTCTCGATCACTTCGAGCACCCTCCCGTCGGCCAGCACCGCGAATTTTCCCTCGGCCTGCCGGAGCAAATCCTCGCGTTCCTTGAGATACGCGCCCATTTGGACAGCGACGTCGGTGCGCGCGTGGTCGAGGTCAGTCGACCAGGAGCGGTCGACCGCGAAGTGGTGCTTCAGATCGGCGACGTCGTCCCCGCGCACCTCGATGCGGGCGGCGTCGATCGGCCCGAGGCCGTGGGCGCGGGCCAGGGGAAGCGGGTTTCGATCGAACAGGAACGGTGCGGTGCCATAATCGGCCGAGGGATCGTTCCCCATCAGCCGAATCGCCGTGGAGTCGGTCGCGATAACGTTGTTTCCCACCAGCAAGACGTTCGTCTGAACTGGCCGGCCGCCCCACTCGCTGCCATCCTGCGCCACGAGTCCGTCGACGACGTTGAGCACCGGCGGAAAAATCGCCCCGACGTCGACCAGGACCCGGGGCAGGCGAATTGGCGCGTGCAGGTACCGGCGGGGCGTCCCATACACCGGGCACGGGGTCATGCCAAACAGGTTCTTCAGACAGACCGTCGCCCCGGTGGACAGGTGCGACTTCAGCTTCGCGATCGAGACGACCGCGTCCACGTCGACCAGCTCCCGGCTGAACTTGTAGCGCGACAGCATCGCCGGCCGCCCCGGCACGTCGAAGTCGACGAATTCGCCCTCGTTGAGCTCGACCAGGCGGGTGTCGAAACCGGCCAGCTCGCGATCCAGGCCGATGGCGTCGTACACTCGCTGGCAGGGCATGCCCGTCGACGCGTCGCCCAGGATCAGCTCGCCATTGTAGTATCGACGAATCAGCGCGATGGTCGCCCGAATCACGCTCGAGTCGGCCAGCGCCACCTGACGCCCAGCGTGATGCCGCACGTCGTCGATCCCCAGGTTTGGCTTGACGTACACCTTCTGCTTGCCGCGGAACATCTCCGCCACGCCGCCCATCAGGTCGGCGGCGGCGAAAAGGCGCTCCTCGACGACGGAATCGCTGGCCTGAGCATCGCATCGGACCACCGAAACCACTGGACGGTCGGCCATGGTCGTTCCCCTCTCGTTCGGCACGTTCTCCGCGCTCCCAACGAGGATTGTAGCCCTGGTCCCGTCGCTCGTCTACTTCCGATCAGATCTAAGGAACACATTGGGCAAATCGCGAGGCGATTTGTCCAGGGTGTTCCTTAGACTCCTGAAATTTGGCAGGTTGGGCAGACGTAGGTCCCGCGTCCGACAACTCGAAATTTCTCCAGGATCTGGCCGCACCGTGGACAAGGCTGCCCTTCGCGACCGTGGATTCGTGGCAACGTCGCCCCGGGAACCGCTCTCCCATTGACGATCTGGGCAACTCCCTGACCGAGCGCGAGCGCGATCACCTCGGCAATCGCGTGGTGCAGCCGCTCGACCTCTTCGTCGGATAGGCTTCCCGCCGTCCGTAATGGATGAAGCTGGGAACCCCAGAGCGACTCGTCGACGTAGATGTTGCCAAGACCGGCGAGCACCGATTGATCGAGCAGCAGCGGCTTCAACTTTCCCTTCGGCCGTCGCCGCAGACGGCGTCACAGCTCTTCCGCGGTGAACTCGGGGCCGACGATCTCGACCACCAGTCTGTCCTCCGGGATGACCTCGGACAGACCGACGGTTGGAGCGACCCAGAGG
>JBOGTX010000955.1:0-1671 GCA_050695695.1 Chloroflexota bacterium | reverse complement strand
CGTCAGGGGCACACCCGTGGGAAAAGGTATCCGAAAACCCCCGGCCAGCACCGCGTCGCCGGAATCGACCGCGGCGTCGAAGAGGTTCATCGTGCCAATGAACGTCGCGACGAAGCGTGTGGCCGGTCGCGCGTAGAGCTCACTGGGTGTCTCCACCTGTTCGATCAGCCCGGCCCGCATCACCGCGATTCGGTCGGCGATCGAAAGCGCCTCCTCCTGATCGTGGGTCACGAACACCGAGGTGATGCCGACGCGCCGCTGAATCGCCGTCAGCTCCTCGCGCATCCGAACCCGAAGCTGAGCGTCAAGGTTCGAGAAAGGCTCGTCGAGCAACAGAATCCGTGGCTCGAGGACCAGCGCCCGCGCCAACGCGACCCTCTGCTGCTGACCACCGGAGAGCTGCGAGGGCTGGCGCTTGTCCGCGCCCGGCAGCCCCACCAACTCCAGCGCCCCCTTCACCGCCCGGTCGATCTCCTTGCGTGGTCGGCGCCGCAGCTCGAGCCCGAACGCCACGTTGTGCCAGACGTCCATGTGCGGCCAGAGGGTGTACTTCTGAAACACCATGCCGGTCGGGCGGCGCTCGGCGGGCAGACGAAGGATGCTCTGGCCGTCGATCGAGACGTCGCCGGCGTCCGGAACGATAAAGCCGGCGATCACCCGCAAGGTCGTCGTCTTCCCGCAACCAGAGGGTCCAAGCAGGCAGACCATCTCGCCGTCGGCCACGTCCAGGGAAACGTCCTGAATCGCGTAACCGGCGGCGTACTTTTTGACGAGGTGTTCGACGACCAGGCGAGCCACGGCCTCATCTCCCTCGAAATCCAGCGGCGAGGTAGCCCGCCACCAGGTAGCGACGCGCCAGGAGCAGCAGCACCAGCGACGGAATCGACAGCAAGACCGAGAAGACCGCGCCCACCGGCTCCGGGTAGTTCGCGACGAGAGTATACATGAGAATCGGCATGGTCGTGATCCGCGGGCTGCCGACGATCAAGGTCCCTTGCGACTCGTCGAACGCGGCGAGGAAAGCCAGAATCGCCGCCACGATGATCCCGGGCAGGGCAATCGGCAGGGTGATCCGCCAGAAAACCCGCAACGGGCCGGCCCCGGCGTCGCGCGCCGCCTCTTCCAGCTCGCGGGGAACGCTGTCGAAGCCCGCGGCGGGGATCCAGACCATGAACACCAGCGTGTTGATCAACTGGATGAAGACGACGCCCCAGAAAGTGTTGATCAGGTTCAGCTCGAAGAAGATCGTCGCGATCGAGATGTACAGCCCAAACTTCGGAAAGGCATTCGCCGCGAGCAGCGAGATGAAGAGAAAGCTCCGGCCCGGAAACTTGAGCCGCGAGAAGCTGTACGCCGCGGGCAGGCAGATCGCCGCCGACAGTAGCGTCACCACCGGCGCGGTCGTCACGCTGTAGAAGATCGCCTTGTTCACGTCGCCATTTTGGAACACCCAGGTCCACCAGCGCAGCGAGTAGGACTGCGGAAGCAGCCCCGGGTAGCGCCAGACGTCGGAGAACGCCCAGATAATCAGGGTAAACAGCGGCAGCAGGAGAAACGCGCCGAGCGCCAGGACCAGAATCACCCCGAGCGCGCGCCGAAGCTCCGGCACATCGAGAAACCAGGTCAGCTTCACCTCAGGCGGCCTTTCCCGACCGCGCCGTCGCCCAGACG
>JBOGTX010000954.1:0-10145 GCA_050695695.1 Chloroflexota bacterium | reverse complement strand
CTCCCGCGCACTGGGAGAGGGGGTAGGGGGTGAGGGCGCCGAGGCCGACCTGGCCCACGCGGCGGAGCAACCGGTGCGCGCGCCGTCGCTCGAGCCGCGGCGCCCCTCGGCCGCGATCGTCCTTGGCCTGCTCGGAGGGATCCTGGTCGCGGCGGTCGTCCTTGGCGTGACCTTCGGATCGGTCGCGATCAGCCCGCTCGCCCTTGGCCAACTGACGCTGAATCACCTGGGGCTCGCGAATTACCCGGCGACCTGGCGTCCGCAGGACGACGTCATCCTGTTCGATCTGAGATTGCCGCGGGTGATCGGCGCCGCGCTGGTCGGCGCGGCGCTCGCTACGGCGGGCGCTCTTTTCCAGGGACTGCTGCGCAATCCGCTCGCCGACCCCTTCCTGATCGGGACGTCGGGGGGCGCATCACTTGGCGCGGTGATCGGCATCGTCCTTTCGGTACCGCTGTCGGTCGTTGGCTTTGGCATGACCCCGCTCGCGGCGTTCGTCGGGGCGCTTGCCGCCACCGCCCTGGTGTACCGCCTCGCCCGAGTCGGCGGTCGGACGCCGGTCGTGCCGCTTCTGCTGGCCGGATTCGCGGTCAGCTCGATCCTCGACTACCTCGTGTCCTTCATCTTGGTCGTCAACGACCGACTTCAGCTCAATCTTCCGGCACTCTATGCCTGGCTGCTCGGCGGGATCGACGTGAGTAGCTGGTCGCAGCTCGCGGTGGTCGGCCCGACCATCGTGCTGGGCTCGGTGGCCGCGCTCGGCCTGGGTCGGAGCTTGAACGCGCTCAGCCTTGGCGAGGACATGGCGGAGCGGCTGGGCATCGCGGTCGAGCGCGACAAGCTGGCGATCGTGGTGCTCGGCTCGGTCTTGACCGCGGCGGCGGTGACGGTGAGCGGCCTGGTCGGCTTCGTCGGCCTCGTCGTGCCCCACATCGTGCGGTTGATCGGCGGCCCGGACAATCGGTTGGTCCTGCCCGCCTCCGCCCTGGCCGGAGCGTCGTTCCTGGTCGCCTCCGATCTCATCGCCCGCACCGTCCTCTCGCCCTCGGAGCTGCCGGTCGGAATCATTACCGCTTTCCTCGGCGGACCGTACTTCCTCTACCTGCTCCGGAAGAGCCGGCGGGAATACCAGCTATGACCGCGCGGCTCGGCTTTTCAGACGTGACGTTTGGCTACGACGGCACGCGCGTGCTGGACGGTATCTCGCTCGAACTCGGGTCAGGGAGCTTCGCCGCGGTGATTGGCGCGAATGGCGCCGGCAAGACCACCCTCTTGAATCTCGCCAGCGGGACAGTTCGGCCGGAGCACGGGCAGGTTTCGCTCGACGGCGAGAGCCTGGCGGGGTTACCGGCCCGCGAGCGGGCACGGAGAATCGCCGTGGTGCCCCAGACGCTGAACGTGCCATTCGCGTTCACCGTTCGCGAGCTGGTCGCCCTGGGGCGGACGCCGCACCTGCGGCCATTACGCGGAGAAAGTGGCGACGATCGCCGGGCGATCGAAAAGGCGCTCGACCTGACCGACACCACGCGCTTCGCCGGCCGCACCGTCGGCGATCTGTCGGGCGGCGAGCGCCAGCGCGTCATCCTCGCCCTGGCGCTCGCGCAGGAGCCCGATCTCCTCCTGCTCGACGAGCCGACCGCGAGCCTCGACGTGTCGCACCAGATCGCGGTCTTCGAGCTCGTGCGCGAGCTGAACCGGGCGAGCCGACTGACCGTGCTCGCCGCCCTGCACGACTTGAACCTTGCCGCGCTCTACTTCGATCGGATCATCGCCCTCGACCGGGGCCGAATCCTCGCCGACGGCTCGCCGCGCGCCGTGCTCACCGCGGAGACGATTGGCGCCGTCTACGGCAGCCCGGTCGCGATCCTCGATCATCCCACCGAACCGGTTCCGTTGGTCGCGCTGGTGCGGCCCGCTCCCGGTCACCGGTTATAGGCGTCGATCCGGCCGCGGAATTCCCGCGCGCCCTTCGCGACCCAGGCCGGCCAGGCCGTGAGGAAAAACCGCGCGCCGATCTCCTGGTAATGGTCGACGTTGTCATCGCTGACCAGGGCGCCCGCCGTCCGTCCAGCCGCCGCGATCTGCCGGATCGCCCGGTCGATCACCGCGCGAACCTCCGGGTGATTCGGCTGGCCGGTGTAGCCCATGGTCTGGGCAAGGTCGGATGGCGCGACGAAAAAGACGTCGATGTGATCCACCGACAGGATCTCGGCGAGATTGTCGACCGCTTCTCTTTCCTCGATCAGCACCACGACGAGCGTCTCTTCGTTCGCCTTCTGAAAATAATCGGAAACGCCATAGGAACGACGGCTTCCGTACATTCCGCGCAGGCCGATCGGCCCGAACTTCGCCGACTCGACGACCTTCGCCGCTTCCGCCTTCGTGGAGACGTGGGGCACGACGATTCCGCTGGCGCCCCGGTCGAGGGTGCGGGTGATCAGCCAGGGCTCGTTCGAGCTCACCCGAACGATCGAGGCCATGTTCCAGAGGTCGCAGGCGCGCGACAGGTCCCCGACCTGCTCCCAGGTGACCGGGCCGTGCTCGCACTCGATCCAGACCCCGTCGAGGCCGAACTGCCCCAAAAAGTCGACCATGTCGCTATTGTGGTGGCCACTGACCACGCAGACCGTCTTGCCTTCCCGCAGGCGGCGCTTGATCTGAACGTCAGGCATGTCGAGGCTTCTCCTTGAAAATTGGAGTCGCTCAGCGTCGATTAAATTCCAACTCGGGACCGAAACTCGGGAACGCCCCGGACGCCCGGTCGCACCCGAAACAGCGCGCCGGCCCCGGCGCCATTGTCCGCCTTGTTATCGCCCCCCGCCGTCGTGACGTAAAGGTCGGCGTAATCTGGCCCGCCGAACGTCGGGCACGAGACCTTCTTGGCGGGGAAGTGGATCCGCCGGTCCTCGGTCCCGTCGGGGGCGTAGCGCACCAGGCAGCCGCCGTCCCAGCGCGCTCCCCAGACGTACCCGTCGGCGTCGACGGTCATCCCGTCGGGCCGCCCCTCGGCGGGGTCCTCCGGGGTGTGGACGAAAACCCGCTGGTTGGTGATCGCGCCGGTCTCGCGGTTGTAGTCGAACCGGTAGATCTCCCGCTTGGGCGTGTCGGTATAGTACAGCTGAGCGCGATCGGGCGTGAAGCCCATGCCATTGGACGTCCCGATCCCGTCGAGCAGCCTGGTGATTCGCCCATCGAGATCCAGGCGGTACAGCCGCCCGAGGTGGTCCGGCGCGCGCATCGTGCCACAGAAAACCCGACCCATAGGGTCGGCGATCACGTCGTTGAAGCGGGTGGCACGTTCCTCGGGGAGCTCGTCGATCACCGTCGTCAGCGTCCCCTGGCGCCAGATTTTGACCGCGCCGCGTTCCATGAACAGCAGCAAGCCGCCATCCGTCTGGATGGTGAAGCCTCCGATCTGCTCGCCCTCGAAGACCTGGGCATGCGCCCCGGTGGCCGGGTCGTAGCGGAAGATCCTCCCGCGCGGAATGTCCAGCCAGTACACACACTTCTCGTCAGGATGCCACAACGGACCTTCGCCGGTCACGCACTGATAATCGGCGATCAGCTCCGGTTCCACCTTTTCCCTCCTCAGGCGTTGGGTGACGCCGTCCAAACTATAGCACTCCCCCCGACGACTGAGAAAGAAGTACTTTTTCGACTGGGAAGATCTTCGACGCGCGAACGCCGCGTATTGCGCTATGATGATCTCCAATCGAATCCGCCGGGAATCGTCGAAATTGGCCAACAAACCACTTGTCAACCCTACGGTTCATGATGCATTATTATTCCCGGACGATGCCGGGATCTATCAGGCGGTCGCGCGGCGCGTCGAGGACGTGCTCGGCGAGCAGGGAGATCTGTTCCAGAGTGTGGCGCGCGCGGTCTTGAGCGGTGAGCGACACATTCTGAGCCCTCAGCCGAAGACCACCTGGCCGATCGTAGTCGTTCGGTCGTGTGTCTCGGCGGGTGGCGACTGGCTCAAGGCGGTCTGGCCGGCGGCGGCCCTGGAAATCGCGATGACGGCGTGTGACGTGTTCGACGACCTGACGGACGGCGAAGACGTCGAGGTGATCGCGCGATTCGGTCCGGGCACGGTTCTGACGATCGCCCTCGGGCTGCTGTCACTGGCCGGAGCGACCGTTCTGCGGGCGGTCGACGACGGGTGCGACCCGACGGTCGCCGTTGCCCTGGGAAGGCTGATCGGAGATGGCATCGCGACCGCGGCCGACGGCCAGGCGCGGGGCTTCCCGGTGGCTGGCGAGGTCAAGGACGTGGTCGACGCCTATCAGCTCGCGGCGGCCAAGAGCGGTCCGCTCGGCGATCTGGCCGCGCGTTTGGGCGCGGCGGTCGCGACCACCGATCCGATGGTGGTCGACCTGTACGGGACATTTGGCTGGCACCTTGGGGTGAGCGCGCAGCTCGCGAACGACGCCCGTGACGTGATGCCGAATCGGCCGCTGAACAAGCAGGACGTTCGCGACGGCAGTCCGACCGTGCCACTGGTGTTCAGCGAATCGGCTGGAGCGCCGGCTGGGCTGAATCCAAACGATTTGATAGAATGGGAGACAACGGAGCGACGGCGGATCGCGGATCGGGGCGGCATCGTCCTGACCGAGGTTCTCGCCATCGCCGACCAGCTCCGCGCCGAGGCGGCGCTGACGAAGCTGGAGGGGCTGGGTCATCGGACCGAGGGGCTGCGCAAGCTGCTCGTCCTCTCGGATCAGGCTGGGTGTTAACGCGCCGGCGCGGCTGCTGGAGCGCCGCGTCGGTGGCCGAAAAACACGAAGTATTCGCGAAGGAGTACCAGGGTGAGTCGGGTAAAGGCTGAGTACGTCGTCGAGGCTGGAGTCATCGCGAGCGCGGTTCGCCGCATCATGGAGGACGGGAGTATCGTTCAGGAAGCGAAAAGGAGCATCGTCGGAGCGTTGGACATTCTGGGCTTGAGCGGGAACGCCCGCGAGGCCGTTCGGCCCCTGCTCGTCGCGGCAACCTCCGCCGACGGCGGCGCGACTCTGGCAAGGCCGGATGTGTTCTGGGCATCCTAATCCCTGTGATGATTGAGAGCATCCGTGGCTGGGTGACTCACTCATTCGAAGATCGCATCGTCCTTATCGTGGGTGCGTTCTTGTCGGTCGCGCTCATTGCGCTAGCCTCGTTCGCAGCAAGCACATCAGGGCCTGATTGGGGCCTGACTCTCGGCTCGGCGGGAAACGTCGTGGTCGCGAGGGCCGTGGCAGGCTCCAATCTAGCATGGAATTTGGGTGTCCGTCCAGGGCAGCGTATTCTTGAGGTTGATGGCCACTCACCGTCAGTAAATCTTGGCGGCCGTCTCGACAGGGCAAGCCGAATTGTCGTCGAAGACCGACCTGACCACCAGCTAGTCGCCCAGGTGCCAGACCTCCCATCGGTAGAATTGATTATTCTCCTCGTCGGCGCGCTGTCCTTTGTCAGTTTGGGAGCGATCGTTTGCCGGTGGGCGGCTAACACGAGGCAAGGCCTCGTGTTTCTCGCTTTTGGATGGGCCGTGGCCGCAACCCTCGTTTCCATACCGGCGGGAACGCTGGGTTACCCTTGGGGGCTGCTGGTTGCCGGCCCTTCGGCGGTTATCGCCTCATCGTCCTTTTTGATTCTCTTTCTCATATTCCCCCGCCCGCTCCGCGCCACACGCACCATCGCCCTGCTAATTTGTGCAGTCACGCTAGCGCTCGTTTGTTTGTTAATTGCTTTTGTCGCACCGGGAACTCCGTTCCCGGGCGTTCTTGATAGCATCCTTTGGCTCTGGGTCGCGGTCGGTTTCGTCAGCGGTCTGGTTCTCCTCGTCCTTCGTCTCCGGAACCCGGACGATCGGCGGCGCCTGGCGCCGATCGTCGTCGGGACGATCGTCGGCGTCACGCCGCTGCTGCTCCTCAACGCCCTCCCCGACGTGATCGGCCACATCCTGATCCTGCCCGCCGGGGTAGCCGCGCTCGGGCTCGTTGGCATTCCGATCGGCTTCACCTACGCGATCTTACGTCATCGCCTGTTCGCGCTCGACGCCCTGGTGCGGCGCCTGCTCCTCCGCGTCGTGGACGTGGTCGCGTTCGTGGCGGCTTTCGACCTGATCTGGCTCCCCTTGCGCCGAGTCGGGGTCGACAGCGAGGTGGCCGGGATTATCGCGGTCATCGGGGTCGCGCTGACCGCTCCTTCGTTTGGTCCCTGGATCCACGATCAGATCGACCGGGCGCTCTACGGCTCGCTTTTCGAGGCGCGCCGCCGCGCCCTGCTGGGCGAGCAGCGGGCGGTCCGCGAGATCGGACTGGCCCTGATCCGCCAGGTGCGCCAACTGGTTCCGGTCCAGTGGGTCGCGCTGATCGGGCAGGGCGCGGCGCTCGGCCCCCGTCCGGTCGGCGACGACGCGCCGCCGGCCGTGCTCCTCGCCTCCGACGGCGACGTGCCAGCTCAAGGCCTGCGAGGGCGCTGGGTCGATCATCGGCTCATCTGGACCGGTGGCGCGCGAGACGAAGCCGTGACTCCAATCGTGAGCGGGGACCGAACGCTCTGCGCGCTCGTCGTCGGCCATCGCTTGAACGACGCGCCGCTCAACGGGCTCGACCGTGAAACGATCCAGCTATTGGCCCGGCCGGCCGCCGCGCCAATCGAAGCCGCCATGTTGCGCGAGGCCGCCGAGGACGAACGCCGATTCCGCGATGGGCTTTCCAGCTTCGCGCGTGGCCTGGCTACCGCCGGGTCGGTGGAGCAGGTCCTCCAGGTGACCGCCGCTCAGACCCGGCAGCTTTTGCGGGCCGACGTCGGACTGACCTGGCTACGGGGACCAGACGGCGAGCTGACCCTGGTCGCGACCGACGGCGAGAATGCTGCGGAGTATGGCCCGGCCCGGCCACCGGGCGGGTCCGACCGCGGTGAGTCCGGGCTCCCGGCGACGGTCGATTCTTCGTCGGTCGTGCGCGAGCGCCACGTCGCGGGTGGCCCGCGCGAGACGTTCTCGCGGATCACCTATCAGCTCGGCGACGTGGGCTCGGGAATCGCGATCGGCGTGGTCGTTCGCCTCGGCGAAGATCAGCCGTTCGGCCAGGAGGATGAGCGTCGGGCCGAAGAGATCGCCGAGCACGCCGACGGCGCTTTCCGCCGCGCCCACGCCATCGCCCAGGCAGCGGAAGCGGAGACCCTGCGCCAGATCACGAAGGTGCGCAGCGAATTCCTGGACGTCGTGTCCCACGACCTTCAGAATCCGCTGACCGTGATTCGCGGCTTCGCCGAGCTGCTCGAAATGCGCCTTGGCGCGTCGAACGACAGCTACGTCAACAATTCGCTCAATTCGATCGTCGAAGCGACCACGACCTGTCAGCGTCTCATCGACGATCTACTTACCTCGGCGCGGATCGAGCGCGGGCGGCTTTCGCTCAACCGCGAGGCGATCGACGCCGAGAAGTTCCTGATTCGCCTGGCGAACGCCTACCAGGTCCTGCCCGATGGACACCGGATTCGGGTCGACACCGCCACGTCGGTCGCGGTCTGGGCCGACGCCGCCCGACTCGAGCAGATGATCGGGAACCTGGTGACCAACGCCCTTCGCTACGCGGAAAACGGCCCGATCACCCTGCGCGCCCGCGTGCTATCTCAGCTCGAAGGGTGCATCGAGGTACGCGACCAGGGGAAGGGTATTGCGCCAGAAGACCAATCGAGAATCTGGGACCGCTTCTACCGCACCGCGTCCGGGCAGTTGCGCACGACCAAGGGCGCTGGCGTCGGCCTTTCGGTGGTTCGCACCCTCGCCGAGCTCCACGGTGGCCGCGCCGAGGTCGAAAGCGTGCTTGGCCAGGGTAGCATCTTCCGCGTCGTTCTTCCGATTGCCGACGACTTTTCCGACGAGACCGCGACCGTGCTTGGGTCGCGCGGCAGCGACCAGATCGTCACGATCCAGAGGTAGATCAGATGCTCGACCGTGCTCAGTGTACGCGTCGGCGCGTGCTCGTCGTCGAGGATGATCCCGGAATTCGTAGCCTGCTGACCTGTATCCTGGAAATGGATGGCTACGAGGTCGTCACCGCGGTCGATGGAATCGACGGCTGGCAGCGAATGAAGGAAGCTCCCGCCGCGGTGGTGATTACCGACTTTCTGCTTCCTCGATTGGACGGGCTGGACTTCGCGCGACGCCTGCGCGCCGCGTTTGGGACGGCGACCAAAATCGTCGTCGTCAGCTCGCTGCGGGCCGCCCATCGGCGTGTCCTCGCCGAAAACGTCGCCGACGTGTTCCTCCGCAAACCGGTCGACGTTCCCAACCTGCGCCGGGTCATCGCTGCCCTTTGGGATTCGAGCGGTTCCGGTATAGGCTAGGCCAGCGGGCCGAGTTTCCCTCACCCCCTACCCCTTCCCCCGCGCACTGAGGGCGCCCAGCCGCGATCCCGGCTGGACACGACGCGGCCCGGACCCGATAATCTCTTTATTCTCAGCACGGCATCGTTAAGGGAGGCGGCGACGTGAACTATCGATTGGAACCGGCGTATCCCACCTTTTCTCGACTGGTCCCCATGCTCGATCGACTGGCCGGTGGCTTCGGCTTCGTCGAAGGACCGGTTTGGCGCGGCACCGACCTCGTGTTCAGTGACATCCCCAATAGCCGCACCATTCGCTATCAACCAGCCGTCACCGGCCCGGAGATCGCGACGTTTCGCCACCCATCCGGTAACGCCAACGGCCTGACCCTCGATCACCAGGGCCGATTGCTCGCCTGCGAGCATTCCGGTCGCCGAGTGTCTCGGGTCGACCTCGACGGGAAGGCGGAAACCGTCGTCGACAACTACGAGGGCAAGCGGCTGAACTCACCCAACGACGTCGTCGTCCGATCCGACGGCTCGATTTTCTTCACCGATCCACCCTACGGGCTGCCCCACCTCACCGAGGGCAAGGAGCTTCCGTTCAACGGCGTCTATCGGGTCGACGTCGCGGGTCAGCTTCACTTGCTGGCGGACGACTTCGAGCGCCCGAATGGCCTGGCGTTGTCTCCCGACGAGCAAACCCTCTACGTCGACGACTCGGCCCGTTACCACATTCGCGCGTTCGACGTCGCGCCCGACGGGAGCCTCTCCCGGGGCCGCGTCTGGGCCGAGCTCAAGTCGGGCCCCGAAGACCGGGGCGTGCCCGACGGCATGAAGGTCGATCAGCAGGGCAACGTCTACTGCACCGGCCCGGCCGGCATCTGGATCTTCGATCCAAACGGGCGATTCCTGGGGCGGGTGGTCACTCCGGAGATCCCGGCCAACCTCGCCTGGGGCGACGCCGACTGGCGCACGCTTTACATCACCGCCCAGACCAGCCTCTACCGCCTTCGCCTAACCGTCCCCGGCATTCCCGTCGGCACCGTCGCCAGCCGCTAGAGAGGGGGGCGTCACTTTCACTGTTTCAAGTAGAGGTACTTCCCAAAACGGCCCATCACGTGGCTGGACTGCGTCGGATGAAACTCGCTCAGGTAGCTGATGAAGTGGCCGGGTGGCACGGTATTGCCACGGAACATGCCGTAGTGCATCGGAATCGCCACCTCGGCCCCGATCTGGACCGCGAATTCGGCGGCCTCGCGATAGTCGAAGTTGCCAATCGTTCCCGCCCGGGTGCGGTAGAAGTCACGCCCGTTGATCGGTAGGAGCGCCAGGTCGACGCCGTGCCCCCGAACCCGCTCGACCTGCCCCTCGTAGGGAATCGTGTCGCCGCTGTGATGAACGCACGCGCCGTTCAACCGAATCGAGTACCCGAGGTAAGGATATCCCAGATCACCACGATCGAACTCCTCGTGCTTCGCCGGCGCCGGCAACACCTCGATCGACGCGCCACGGACCTCGAAGCGAAGCGGCTCGTCGGCGTCGGCCAGCACGAGGCGCTCGGTCCCGCCAATCAAAGCCGCGACCCGACTCGCGATCGGGCGCGGCGCGATGACTCGCGCGTCGGGTGAGGCGGCCGCGATGCCCGGTAGCGCATCCGGATCGACGTGGTCGCCGTGGTCGTGGGTCAGCAGCACGACGTCGGCGTTCGTCACCGCGCTCGGGGGAAACGGCGGCGGCGAAAGCCGTCGATCGGAGACCCGCAGGTAGGGATCGACGTAGACGATAACGCCTGCTCCTTTGATCACGTAGCTCGACTGCCCGAGCCACCAG